>JAZKRS010000001.1:0-113130 GCA_036626435.1 Haloarculaceae archaeon
TCACGACGCGTCCCCCCCGTTCGCTCCGGCGCTCTCGGGCGCCGGGCCGCTGTCGAAGGCATCGAGATCTATTTCCCCCCGTTCGGTGTCCCGGTTCATCGTCGTCGCGTGGAGGGCGTACCCCTCCATCGCCGCTGCGAGCTGATCGCCCCACAGCGCCCGTTGCCAGCCCGACCACCGCGACCGGACGAACTCGTCCAGCCCCGCGTCGACCGCCGACAGCCCCTGAGACGGGTACAGTTCGGTCGCGACCCGGTGACAGCAACGCGCCCCCTGACACTCGCCCATCCCCGCACGCGTGCGGATCCGGACGGCGTCGAGGTCGGTCGGGTCGCCGCGCCCCTCGTCGATCGCGTTCTGAATCTCGGCACGCGTGACCGACTCGCAGGCACACACGACAGGGTTGGGGTCGGTCGCTCCCAGGACCTCACGGGCCCGGCCGCCCAGCCTGTCGGCAGCCCGCGAGGCGACGGTCCGGTCGAGGCCGAACTCCTGTGCCACGGCCCCGACGTCGGGTTCGCTCTCGCTGCCGGGCAGCGCGTGCTGGCCGGTGAGACAGCCCCGCGCGATGCCGAACTTCTCGCAGACCTGGTCCGTCACGGCCTCGGCCGCCAGGCGCGAGAGGGCGACGGGACTACCCACGACGGTCGAGATCCCCCACAGACCGTCCCGCTGTTCGTGGTCGATCACGTGATACCCGGACGTGAGCCCTGTGACCCCGTCGTCCATCTCCGCGTCCGCGTCGAGTGTCGCCCGCATCCCCCGAAAGCTCCGGAGTGGCCGCGCCGCCGACAGACCCGCAACGAGCGCCGAGAGATCCGCGAGGGGGGCGTCGACCGCCACGTCGTCCGGACCCTCGCCGGTGACTTCGAGGACACACCGGCGGTCGAAGGGGACGATCGTGTCCCGCCCCCCGTCCGATCGGGGGCGGGTGACGACCGCCTCCGTCGGGCGCTCGTTCACGACGAGTCCCGTCGCCGTCGAGCGGGCGAGCGGGACCTCGAGGCCCGCAAGCGCCCCGACCTGACCCGCCCAGGGGCCAGCGGCGTTGACGACGTAGTCCACACGCAACTCCTCGTGCTCGCCGACGTCATCAAGCCGGACCTCGACACCCCTGACCGCGCCGTCCTCGATGAGGACGCCCGTCACCGCTGCGTGCGTCTCGATGCTCGCCCCGTACTCCCGGGCGGACGCGGCGGTGGCCACCGTCAGCCGGAATGGGTCGGCCGCCGCGTCGGGGACGAACAGCCCGCCCTCGACGTCCGTCGAGAGGCGCGGTTCGAGCTTCTGGACGCCGTCGGCGTCGAGTCCCTCGACGTCGATCCCGGCCGCCTCGCAGGCCTCCCGCGTGCGTTCGAGGTGCCCGCCGTCGCCCGGAAGCGCCGCGATGAGGCCGCCGGTCTCGTCGACACAGTGACTCGCGATCGTGCGCAGCCGCTCGGTCTCTGTGTGATACCGGGTTGCGACGTCGGGGTTCGAGGCCGCAAAGCGTGCGCCGCTGTGCAGGAGGCCGGGACTCCGGCCGGTCGCACCGCTCGCGAGTGGCCCCCTGTCGAGAAGCGTCACCTCCAGCCCTCGCATCGCCAGGTCGCGGGCGACGGCGGCCCCCGTCGCGCCGCCACCGACGACCAGCACGCGTGGCGTATAGCCCATCTCTGGGTCGTGGTGTGGCTGGCTCGCACTTATACTGTCGGTCGTCCCCTGTCAGTCTCGGCGACTCTCCTCTGTCGGCTTGGCGTAGACCACGCCGCGTTCTGCGTCGAGGGTGACGCCGGTCCCGTCTTCCACGTCGTCAGCCAGGTGGGCGTGACAGATCATCGGGATGTGGAGTTCCCGCGCGACGATCGCGGGGTAGCCGGTCATCCCCTCGTGGGCGTCGACGATGCCGGCGATCTTCCCGGCGTCGCCCGTGAACTCCCCGTCGAAGCCCGCCGGGACGTACAGCACCACGCCGTCTGGCAGCCCCGAGAGGTCGCCGTCGCCGATCCGGTGGATTGGGCCGCTGGCCTGCCCCTCGACGACGGAGCGGCCGGCCATCAGCCGCTCGGACGCGACGTGGACCTTGAGCATGTTCGCGGTGTCCATCCCCTCGAGTTCGGTCATCATCCCGGAGAGGACGACCACGGTGTCGCCGCCGTCTGCGACGTCCGTCCCGAGCGCCGACTGGACTGCGTTCTGGATGACTGCGTCGGCACTCTCCGTCACCTGGGTCACGGCCTTCGGGACGATCCCCCAGGAGAGGGCGAGCTGGCGGCGAACCCGCTCGCTCGGGGTCGCGGCCACGATCGGGATGCTTGGCCTGTACTTGGCCGCCTTCCGTGCTGTGTAGCCGGATTCGCTGGCGGCGACGACCGCCGTCGCGTCCACGTCACGGGCGAGAAACCGCGCCGACCGCGCGAGTGCGTCCGTCCGCGTGTCGTCGGCCGCCGGAATCCGCTCTTCGAGGACCTCGTGGTACTCCTCGCTTTCCTCGATGTAGCGGATGATCCGATCCATCGTCGCCACCACGTTGACGGGGTCGTCGCCGACGGCGGTCTCGCCCGAGAGCATGACGGCGTCGGTCCCGTCGAGGATGGCGTTTGCCACGTCCGAGGTCTCGGCCCTCGTCGGGCGGCGTTCGTGGATCATCGAGTCGAGCATCTCCGTCGCGGTGATGACGGGGACGCCGGCGCGGTGACAGGTCCGGATGGTGCGCTTCTGGATGAGTGGGACATCCTCGAGCGGGCACTCGACGCCGAGGTCACCACGGGCGACCATCACGCCGTCGGCCGCGCTGACGATCTCGTCGAGGTTCTCGACCGCGTCGGCACGCTCGATCTTCGCGACGATCGGAATGTGGTCGGCGTCCCGCCCCTCGAGTTCCGCGCTGACGGCGTAGATGTCCTCGGCGGATCGGACAAAACTCGCTGCGACGAAGTCCACGTCGGCCTCCGCGGCGAGGTCGAGTTCAGCCCGGTCGGCCTCGGTCACCGCCGGGAGTTTCAGGTCGACGCCGGGGACGTTGACCCCGACCCGCCCGTCCAGTCGGCCGCTGGAGTCGACCCGGACCGTGATCGCGCCCCCGTCGACGCCGGTCACCGTCGTCTCGATCCGCCCGTCGTCGAACAGGACGGCGTCGCCCTCGCTCGCCCCCCCCAGCGATCGGGTGAGCGCGATCCGCTCGGCGGAGGACTCCTCCCCGGGGGCGAGTTCCACGCTGGCCCCCTCCGGGAGTTCGATCGGGCCGTCGACCCCGATCGTCCGGACCTCCGGCCCGGGCAGATCGTGCAGGACGGCGAGTGGGTAGTCAGTCTCGACGTCGACCTCGCGCATCCGCGAGATTATCTGCCGGCGCTTCTCCGTGGTGCCGTGGCTGGCATTCAGCCGAGCCACCGACATGCCGGCGTCCGCGAGGTTCTCGATTGTCGCCCGGTCCGCCGAGGCGGGGCCGAGCGTGCAGACGATCTTGGCCCGCCGTGTCACGGCCGCTCACCTGCCGTCCGTGTCGTGATCCACATGAGCCAGCCCTACCGGGGGCTCGGGCAATAATCTTGGTGTGGACTATACTGGTCGACGGAACGGCGCGAAAGATGTTAGCCGCCGAACGTCTGTTGGATCTTTTCTTGCCACTCCCGGAGAGAGCCCACGTCGGACTCGATGTCGTCGATGCGACCCATCAGGTCTTCTTCCGGAACCTCCGATTCCAGGTCCTCGACGCTCTCGCGGAGGTCCTCGACAGATTCGTCCAGATCCTCGATGGTCGTGCTGTTGGCGGTCAGGTCCGACTGGAGGTCCTCGAGTTCGCTCGAGAACTGGTCGAGTTGCTCCTCGAAGTCGTCGATGAGCTGTTCGGCGGTCCCGTTGTCGTCGAGGAACTCCTCGAGGGCGTCCGTGTACGCGCGGAGATCGGCGACATCTGACTGGAGCTTCTGGACCCGCGCGTCCGTGCTACCGTCGCTCGTCTCGTCGGCCGTCTCGTCGTCTGTCTCGTCGGCGACGTGATCGAACGCGCGCTTGATGAGCCTCAGATCGTCGACGGACACGTCGTTGTTTCTGATCTCGGTCGCCATCGCCGAGACGACTTTCCCGGCCTCGATGTCTTCGGCCGCGGTTTCGGTGTCGCTGTCACCGCCCGTGGAGCCCTCATCCGGCGTGTTCGGGTCGGTCAGATTGAGCGTCTCGACTTCCTCGACGTCGCTGTCCTCCTCGTCTTCCCCGGAACTGTCGTCGTCTCTCTCCCCGATGATGTCCCCGACGATATCGCCGCTTTCGGGGATTGTATCGTCACTCACCTCCTCGCCGTCCCCCGGTAGCGGCGGGTCGACCTCCGCGATGGTTGGATCGGTGAGAAACTGCTCGATGTCGTCCGTCCCGGTGGCGCGGATTCCATAGACGGTGGTGTACTCCGAGTCTGGCTCGATATCGCGCTCGAAGGAGATTGTATCCTCGTCGATAGTCCAGTACTCGCTGCCGTACTCCGGGTGAAACCCCAGGTCCTCCACAGCTACACCGTCAGGAACCTTGTCGACGAGGCGGATGCTCACCGTCTCGTCTCTCTCTGTGGTGAACTCGAAGGCAATCGCCGGCACGGGAAACTCATCTGCCTCGAACCGCTTCGTCACTGTCACCCCCTCAGATCGAACCGTCACTTCTTCGTATGCCTGTGAATCACTCATGTATTCACTTCGGTCTGTCTACGGTAATAAACCTGTGTGCCTCACCGCTCTATTGGCGGCGGCTCGAGCCGGGCCTACAGATCCAGCCGATCGCCGATCTCCAGGATCTCCAGTTGCTCGGGGTACTCGAAGCTGTTGACGTGGCTGTGCAGCGCTGTCGGGTCGGCCGTCAGCCCCTTCCACATGTCCCAGTGGGTCGGGACGAGGCGATCGACCGCGAGGTCGTTTGCCGCCTTCACGGCGTCGTTCTCGTCGTTGTACCACCTGGTCCGCTTCGGCTCGCGCGTCTCCCTGTCGGGGATCATGCCGACACTTCCGAACGCGAGCGCGCCGACGTCGACGTCGTAGGTGTCACCGACCGAGCCGAAGCCGCCCGGCCGGGCGTCGCCGCCGTGGAAGAAGGTCCCCGACTGGTGCTCGACGACGTAGGAGACCGGGTGGTCGGCGTCTGGATCCCTCGCCGGCTCGACGTGGACTGTGAGGTCGCCGATGCGCACCGCGTCACCCTCCGTGACGCGCTCGAGCTGTCCGGGCTCGATGTCCCACTCCTCGAGCCATCCCTCCTCGCGGGTGACGTCAATCGACGCGTCGGGCCCGTACAGGGTCGCGCCGGTCCCCGCGAGGATCGGCCCCTGGCTCGGCCCGTCGACGTGGTCCGTGTGTTCGTGGGTCGCGAGGATCGCATCGGCCTCCGCGACATCGGTCGGGTCGAACGGGACCGGGATCATCCGCACGGTCCGGGGCGGGTCACCGGTCCCGAGGTAGGGGTCGATGAAGACTGTCGCCCCGCCGGCGCTTTTGAGCACGAACCCGTTGCAGCCGAGATACCAGATCGCGAGGCTCTCCGGCGTTGCGTCCGCGACGGCCCGCGGGAGCCAGTCACCCCAGTCGGAGTGGACGTCGTCCATGGTCGAACCTGTTCGGGGAGGGGGCTAAGACGTTTCGGACCCCACCTGCGAGTGAGATGACACTCACCCGTCGAGGGTTCGCGTCCGTGGCGCTCGCTCTCGGGATCGGCGGGTGCACCGCCGTGGGTGGCGACGACGGCACTGGCGACGGCCCGCCGGAGTTTGCCGTGTCGTTCGCAAGAAAGGGCGGTGGGAGGGTCGAGGTCATCGTCGACGGCGGGGCGCGAATGACCGAGGAGAACACCGACCGGCTCGTCGTCAGGATCGACGGTGATCCGCAGATGTCGTGGTCGCCGCCTCTCGACGACCGGGAACGACGGACCTTCAGCGTTCCCACTGGAGGCAGTCTCGACGTCGTCTGGATCGGTCCGGGCGGTCAGCGAGAGGTCATAGAGCAGTTCCACGCCGAGGGCTGATCGGGACAGACGACACGCGACGCCAGCGGTACTAGTCCTGACAGCAGCCGCCGGCCTTCTCGCCGAAGTCGACCGCGAGCGGGTCGCTGACGTACTCGTTCAGCTCCTGGAGGCGGAGTTCGAGTTCGTTCTGTGCCTGCAGGAACTCGCTCATTACGGGGATGTCGTGGAGTTCCTCCTGGGCGTTCTGGAGCTCCCGGAGGTCGTCCTGTGTCGCCTGCCCGGTCTGGCGGGCGAGCATGAACTCCTCGCGGATCTCCTCGAACTCGCGGATCCCCTCCTGTGCCTCCTCGTCGGCCTCGACGTCGGCCTTGGCGTCGAGAAAGCGCTGGTACTCGGGCAGTTCGGCGATCGCATCGCCCAGCGAGCGGGCGAGGTCCTCGACGCTGTCCCCGGCCTCTGTCGCCGAGTCTGTCTCGATGCTCATCGAAGGCTGGTTGGGCGTGGCGACCTAAAGAACTGCCGATCACCTATACCCAGCGTGAACGGCGGGACTCCCTCGCTGTCAAGGGCGGTCCGGTGGAACTCTCGAAGCGTCGTCGTTTTACGCCGTCGGCGGCTATAGCGGCCCAATGAGCAAGGATACGACGAACCGGTCCGACGGGGACCTCCGGAACACCGGGCTGTCGCTGCGACACGACCGAAAGTGGGACTACGAACTCGACCGCATCGTCGAGGCAGTCGCGGAGCGCGATGCCGGGTCGGTCGGCCTGCAGTTCCCCGAGGGGCTGAAACGGCGTGGCCCCGCCGTCGCCGACGACCTCCGCGAGCTCCTGCCCTCCGACGTGTCGGTTCTCATCTCCGGCCAGCCCTGCTATGGCGCCTGTGACCTCGACACCTTCCTGATGCGTCGAACCGACGTCTTCGTCCACTTCGGCCACTCGCCGATGAAGGAATCGGACAAGATCATCTACGTCCCCCTGTTCTCGAACGTCGACGTCTTCCCGATCATGGAGCGAGCACTCGAGGAGGAGCTGGCCCCGCCCTCGGAAGACCCCGACGTGGGTCTCGTGACGACCGCCCAGCACATGAACCAGTTCGACGAGATGCGCGAGTTTCTCGAAGAGGAGGGCTACGAGGTCCACACCCGCAGGGGCGACGACCGGCTGACCCACGAGGGGCAGGTGCTGGGCTGTAACTACGCCTCGGCGGACGTCGACGCCGACCAGATGCTGTACGTCGGCGGCGGAAAGTTCCACCCGCTCGGCCTGGCGATGGAACATCCCGAGAAGCACGTCGTCATCGCCGACCCCGTGAACAACGTCGTCTCAGTCGCCGACACGGAGAAGTTCATGAAACAGCGCTACGCCACGGTACATGCGGCGATGGACGCCGAGGAGTGGGGCGTGATCTACTGTACGAAGATCGGCCAGGGCCGCTGGGAGACGGCCCAGGATATCGTTGCGGAGAACGACGACGCCTACCTCATCACCATGGACGAGGTGACACCCGACCGGCTGATGAACTTCGGGCTCGACGCCTACGTCAACACGGGCTGTCCCCGCATCACGACCGACGACGGGCCACAGTTCAAGAAGCCGATGCTCACGCCCGGCGAGTACGAGATCGCAATCGGCGAGAAGCCCCTCGAGGAACTCGAGTTCGACACCTTCCACGGGACGTGGTGAGATGGGCTTTCACACCTTCGACGCCGACGAGGCAGAGCGCCTGAGCGGGGCCGACAGGTTCCGGTTTTGCTCGCGTGAGGAGCTACTCGAACCGCTCCCGCTGGACAACGCCGACGTGCTCGATCTCGGCAGCGGCATCGGCTTCTACACGGACGAGATTGCGCCCTTTGTCGGCCGCGTTCACGCCGTGGACATCCAGCCCGAGATGCACGAGCACTACCGCGACCGCGGCGTCCCGGACAACGTCCGGCTGGAAACTGCGGGGGCGGAGAGCCTCCCATTCGACGACGGCGCGCTCGACGGCGCCATCTCGACGATGACCTTCCACGAGAGCACGACCGACGCGGCGATGGCGGAGCTTGCCCGCGTCCTCGCGCCCGGCGCGCCCGTCGTCGTCGTCGACTGGTCCCGGAAGGGTCGAGGCGAGTCCGGCCCGCCGCTCGACCAGCGCTTCGACGCCGGAGACGCCCGAGAATTCTTCGAGGCGGCGGGCTTCGAAGTCCGTCTGGCCCGCGAACGCTCGGAGACGTTCCGCGCTGTCGCAGCCCGCTGAGGATTGTTTGATTACTGCTATTCATTCACAAACATTTTTGTATTAACTCGAGGTATGTAGACGCGATGGCAACGAAGAGCGAGCTGACCCAGCAACTCGGGGTCGTGGTGGGCTTCGACGACCCGCGGGCGGACTTAGAGCAGTACCGGACGCCGCCGGAGCTGGCCGCCCACCTCGTCCACACCGCGGACCTGCAGGGAGACATCGAGGACCGGGCCGTGATCGACCTCGGTTGCGGGACCGGAATGCTCGCCCTGGGGGCCTCGCTTCGCGGCCCGCGGACGGTGGTCGGCGTCGACATCGACCCCGATCCACTGGGGACGGCACGCGAAAACGAGGCCCGCGTCGCCTCGACGAGCGCAGTTTCGTGGGTTCGGGCGGACGCGACGCAGGCGCCGCTGTGTCCGGACAGCGAAACGACGGTCCTGATGAACCCACCCTTCGGCGCCCAGGCGGGCAACGAACACGCCGACCGCGAGTTCCTGACGACGGCCGCGGACGTCGCCGACGTCTCCTACTCGATCCACAACGCCGACAGCGCGGACTTCGTCGAGTCCTTCGTTGCGGACAACGCCGGCGACGTGACACACGCCTTCCGGGCGGAGTTCGACCTGCCCCGCCAGTTCGAGTTCCACGAGTCGGACCGCCAGACCCTCGACGTCGAGGTGTTCCGGATCGAGTGGCGGTAACTCATACTGACAGGGGTGTCCTGGACCGATCCAGACCTGTTTGGATTCACTTCGACTTTCGATGAACTACCTCCCGAGAGAGTCTGGTGTGTACCAGGCTTGAATACGGGACGCAATCAAGAGGGTATATGCCGTCTGTAACGCTTCATCCTGCCACGGGGGAGTTCGATTACGTCAAAAGCCTTCTCGCAACGAACGACCTGCCGACCACGGACCTTGGAGAGTCCCCGGCGAGTATTTACTACGCGACGGCCGATGGCGAACGGGTCGGGATTGGAGGCATCGAAGAGTATCGGGAAGCCGGACTACTCCGATCGGTCGTCGTCGAGGGTTCAAAGCGAGGGTGTGGCTACGGGAGTGCAATCTGTCAATCTCTGGAGGGGAAGGCACGGGAGACAGGCATCGAGAGACTCTATCTCCTCACGACGACTGCACCTGCGTTTTTTGCTGCACAGGGGTACAGTACAATCGATCGGACGACCGCTCCGGACGCGATCCGAGGCACGACGGAATTCGAAGATCTCTGTCCGCAGACGGCGACCTGTATGCGGAAGTCGTTGGCGTGAGGGTGGGCCGTCTGTACGTGCCGGTACAACGCAACAGATCCGATGGGCAAGGTATGAGAGCTGTTGTGTGACAGCCTTCATAGGGCGTCGTCGACGGTTCGCATACCGCCGATTTGCTCTTTCTATCCGTTCCGGAACAATTACCGCCGCCGCTCGGCACGCACCTGGAACTTCGCGATGGGGACACGCGTCCCGTCGTCGATGGCCCGGAGGCGCTGTCCGGTCCGGTTGAACCGCAGGTCCCCGACTGTGACGTTCTGTCCCTCGACGGGCACGGGGCCGGTATCCACGACGCTGCCGTTTCGCCTGACGACCAGCTCGTACCCCCGGTCCGCGGGCCGGATGGCCATCCGGCTTCCGTTTATGACCGCCGGCGAGACGGCCGGATCGGCCGTGTACACCTGCCTGCGGGGCTCGCCCGACTGCGCGGCGTACACCGTGTAGGTTTCGGGGCCGTCGATCATCGACCACGTCGTGCGGTTGACGAGGACCGTCTCGCGCCACCCCACTCCCCCGACCGGGACCAGCGTCCTGCCCCGGACTTTCAGGTCGCCGGCGGGGACGACGACCTCCCAGGCGTCGCGGTCGTCGCTCGTGACCACCACTCCGCTCGTGTTCACCGTGAGCGCGTCCCGCAGGAAGGGAACCTCGACGGCAGCGATGTAGCGGTCTGGCACGTCCTCGACGTACGTGACCGTGTAGTCCCGGACCTGGACGCCCCCCTCTGTCTCGGGGCCACCCGAGACGGTGACCGTATTGTACGGGACGGCGGCCAGCGCCATCGCGAGGACCGCGGCGAGCAGGAGGCCGACCGCCGCCTCGCGGCGCGAGAGGTCGATGCGGGCGACGAGTGTCTGGTCGCGCCGGGCGACGGCGACGGCGACGATGCCGGCGAGGACCGCGACGGCCGCAAGCCCGGCGCCACGAAAGAGCATGTACTCCGTGCCGCCGAGATACCAGTAGATGGCCCACAGCGACTTTGCGACGCCGTAGACGAGGACGGCGAGCCAGACGCGCCCGACGCCCGGCCACTCCTCGCGGCGCCTGACGACCAGAAACCCGAGCAGGGCGCCGAGGAACAGTCCCAGCGCGTGGCCCTGGACGGCGACGTCGGCCCAGTACGGCGTGACGAACTGGGGTTCGCCGCGCGCGACGATGACGGGGTTGTCGACCGAAAAGTACAGCAGCCGCACCACGCGCTCGCTGACGAGAGCGAACACACCGAGAATCGGCCGCGTGACGAGTGCGAACCCGGCGAACGCAAAGACGACGCCGGAGAAGCCGATGAGCGCCCCCGGGATGAGAAAGCTGGTCGCCAGGCCCACGAGGGACACCGCGACGACGAAGGCACCGACCCGCGCGAAGGGGTTCGTCCGGAGGGAGCCAAACGAACTCGCGCCCCGCTGTGTCGGGTAGTGACTCCAGGCGTACTCGGCGACGGGAGCGAAGGCGACCGTCGAGACGAGATTGCCGATCAGGTGGCCGTCACTGGAGTGTGCGAAGGGCGCGAAGACCATCCCGAGGGGGTAGCCGTACGACCACGAGCGAAAGCCGACCACGACCGGCCCGCCGGGTTGCCCCGCCCCCTGGACGCCGTAGTAGACGGCGAGGAGGGCGGCGACGACGGTCAGCGTCCCCCACGGCACCCCGAGCACGAATCGGGCCCGAAGCGTCGACAGGGGACGTCGCCGCCCCCGAACCCGGAGCAACACGTACGCCGACACGGCCAGCGCCACGAGCAGCGCCCACAGGCTGACCGCCTCGATCAGGCCCTCGTCGAACGGCGATGCCATGGGGGACACCTCGGCTTACAGGGGATTATGTGTACCGCTCGCGTGCGTGGTGTGGGGACGGTCGGCCGCCGCGACGAACCCGAGGATTTTCGGGACCGCCGTCCGTTCGACCCGACAATGGGAGTCCAGCCCCCCTCGAACGACATCGATGATGGACCGGATGTCATCGAGTTCGGGATCGCGGCCCTCGATGCACGCTTGGAGGAGCTCGACGTCTCGTTTCCGACCGACGCCGACCGCCTCCGGAGCGAGTTCGGCAGTCTCACGGTGCCGATAGACGCTGCTGGCACCGAGATAACGCTTGCGGACGCGCTGGAGGCAGCCGACCAGGAGGAGTTCGCCACCGAACAGGACCTGCTCAACGCGCTCCACCCGATCTTCGAGCGCCGCCGGGAGAAGGCCTCGCGGAGTCTGCTCGCCCAGCTGCGCGCGCTCGTCCCCTTCTAGCGGTCAGGCCGGGTCTCCGGCGGGTCTGACTCCGCCCCCACCTCCGGTTCGGCACCCCGGTTACCGGTGGGGCGGTTGGACCTGTCGGTCGACTCTCCCGCTTCGAGCGCCTCCGCGAGTCGTTCGACCCGGCGGGTCTGTTCGCGGTTGAGGGTCACGATGAGATCCGAGAGCACGCCGAACATGACCAGCTGAATGCCGAGCAGGATCGACACGCCGCTGACGAGGGCCAGTATCTCGTGTGAGATGCTGTAGACGAACCACTCGATCCCGACGTAGACGCCCAGTACCGCGCCGGCGAGGAGGCTGAGGACGCCCACGCTGCCAAAGTAGAACAGCGGGTTGTTGGTCTTGGCCATCTGGTAGAGCGTGAGGAGGATGATCGCGCCGTCACGGAATGGGCGGAGGTTCGTCTGGGACTCCTCCGGCCGGGCGCGGTAGGTTATCGGGACGACGGCCGTCGGCACCCCGTGTTTGACACACTCGACCGACAGCTCTGTCTCGATGCCGAACCCGTCCGAGGAAAGCGAGAAGCGCTCGACTGAGGGCAGGGTAAAGGCGCGGTAGCCGCTGAGGATATCGGTCAGCTCCCGGCCGTGGACGTACCGGAACGCGCGGTTGATGATGCGGTTGCCGGCCCTGTTGAGGCGGCTCATCGCTCCTGACTCCATGTTCGCGAACCGGTTGCCGACGACGTGGTCGGCCTCGCCCGCGAGCAGCGGGTCGAGCAGCCGGTCGGCCTCCTCGGGCCGGTAGGTCGCGTCCCCGTCGATCATCAGGACGTACGGCGCCTCGATCAGCCCCAGGGCCTCGCGGACCGCCTGGCCCTTCCCGCTCCCCGACTGCTGGACGACGCGTGCGCCGTGCTCGCGGGCGATCTCGTCGGTCCCATCCGTCGACCCGCCGTCGATCACCAGGACGTTCGTCAGCCCCTCGTCGTGGAACCCGTCGACGACGTCGCCGATCGTCTCGGCCTCGTTGTACGTCGGGACCAGCACACAGACGTCGTCGTAGTCTGCCATCGCCGGCAACTATGCCTGACTCCGGCAAAAAGTTGGGTGGTCCCGTCGCTACACCCGCTGTCCGGCCCAGACATGAGTGGACGAAACCCGTTTGAGGGGCCGCCGGCTACGTGAGAACAGTGAGTGACGAAGACACGACAGAGCAAACGGGTGCTGTCGAGGGCGGTCCGGACGCATTCTACGACGCGCTCGAAGCCGTCGGGCGACCCATTCTCACCCCGCGCAGGTACGGACAGGTGCACGACGTGAGCCAGGAGGAGGCCGTCGAACACCTGGAGCAACTCGAAGAGACGGGCGCAGTCGAGCGGTTCGACGCCTCGGGCGACTCCGTCGTGTGGTACCCCAGCGAGTGGCAGCGCCTGACCGACCGCGAGCGCGTCATCCTCTTTCCCGAGCGCCGCGAGATCGTCGCCGACCAGCCCGAGCAGTTCACCCGGGCACAGCTCTCCCAGTTCGCCCACCTCGTCGATACGACGGGCTCGGGCGCGTACATCTACGAGATCCGCCGCGAGGACGTCTGGCAGGCCCCCTACGACAGCTTCGAGGGCCTCCTTTCGACCGTCCGGTCGGTCCTCCCCGAGCGGTCCGACCACCTCGAATCCTGGATGGAAGAGCAGTACAGGCGCGCGAACCAGTTCACCCTCCGGACCCACGACGAGGGGTACGTGGTGCTCGAGGCCGCCTCCGCGGACCTCATGGGCAACGTCGCCAGGCAGGAACTCGAGGACGGACAGCTCCGTGCGACAATCTCCGAGACCGAGAGCTGGGTCGCAAAAGAGGCGGTCGCCGAGGTCAAACGCGTCCTCTACGAGGCGGGCTACCCAGTCCAAGACGAGCGTGCCCTCGAAACCGGCGATGACCTGCCGGTCGAGCTCCACCTCGAGTTGCGCGACTACCAGCACGAGTGGGTCTCGCGCTTCCTCGAGACGAACTCGGGGGTCCTCGTCGGGCCACCGGGCAGCGGGAAGACTGTCGCCGCGCTGGCCATCCTGGCGGCCATCGAGGGCGAGACGCTGATTCTCGTCCCCGGGCGGGAACTCGCCGGCCAGTGGCGCGAGGAGGTGCTCGCACACACCAGCCTGGGGCCGGAGCAGATCGGCGAGTACCACGGCGGCGAGAAGAATATCAGGCCGGTGACTATCGCGACCTACCGCACCGCCGGGATGGACCGTCACCGACAGCTGTTCGACTCCCGGGAGTGGGGGCTGATCGCCTACGACGAGGTTCACCACGTTCCAGCAGACGTCTACCGACGCAGTGCCGACCTCCAGACGCGCCACCGGCTCGGCCTCTCCAGCACGCCGGTCAGGGAAGACGACCGCGAGAAGGACATCTTCACGCTGATCGGCCCGCCCATCGGGACCGACTGGGACGCACTCTTCGAGTCGGGGTTCGTCGCCGAGCCGACAGTCGAGATCATCTACGTCCCCTGGGGGGCCGAGGAGGCGCAAAACGAGTACGTCAGCGCAGATGGTCACGAGCGCCGGCAGCTCGCCGCGTCGAACCCGGCGAAAGCCGAGGAACTCGAACGTATCCTCTCGCGCCACTCCGAGGAGAAGGCGCTGGTCTTCGTGGAGTATCTCGACCAGGGTCGGGCGTACGCGGACCGTCTGGACGCCCCCTTCATCAGCGGCGAGACGCCACACCACCGCCGCGAGAAGCTCTTCGAGCAGTTCCGGGAGGGTGCGCTGTCGACGCTCGTCGTCTCGCGGGTCGGCGACGAGGGTATCGACCTGCCCAGCGCCGAGCTGGCGGTCGTCGCGTCGGGGCTGGGTGGCTCCCGCCGACAGGGCGCCCAGCGGGCGGGGCGGACGATGCGGCCCTCCGGGCGGGCGCGGATGTACGTCCTCGCCACGCGTGGGACGCGCGAGGAGGAGTTCGCCCGCCAGCGGACCCGACACCTCGCCGAGAAGGGCGTCCGGGTCACCGAGCGGGACGCCGAAACGATCGACCGGGCGGGTTCACGTGGTGACCCGCTGTAGAATCTTTGCACAGCACCGCGTTGGGAAGTGGGGATCTGCGAGGCGACGAGGGACGACCGCGTCGTCTAGTCGTCCCCTCGGCCACCCGATGGGCGGCCGGAGCTGGAGCCGCCGGGTCGCTCCTCGAGTCGCTGACCGCGCCAGGTCGTCCAGTCGTACATCCGCTCGACCTCCCCGCCCTGCTGGCGGATTGCCACTGCGGTGGTAAAGAGGAACGACCCGACGAGGACCGTCCCGACGAGCCACACGGCGTCGACGGCGGCTGGGGCGCCGGCGTAACTGCCGACGATGTCCGCGAAGACGACGACGGTCACCGCGACGACGGCGGGCAACAGCGTCCGGACGAGTGCGGCGATGCTCGTCCCCTCGTGTTTCCGGACCGCGAGGACGCTGTAGTAAAGGGCCCACAGCGTCGCGCCGACCCAGCCGGCGACGACGACGAGTCGTGACAGACGGTGGGCGATGAGAAAGCCCGCCCACCACGACGCGACGACCCCGCCGATGACGACGAAGTCGACCCAGTCGGGCAGCGCCTTCGAGGTGTCGGTGTCGGCGTAGCTCATGAAGTACATCTCCCGGATCCCCAGGGCGACAAAGAGGATGAAAAACAGCGTCGCCCCCTCGACGAAGGGTCCGAGCCAGCTGATCGACGTCAGCGCGTGGACGGCGCCGGAGACACCGTAGACGACCCCTGCGCCGATGCCAATGCCGATGAACAGCCAGCTCCGTGAATCCGTGTCTGCGAGAATTCCGTTGACGTACCTGTAGAGGTGGTGCAGCAGGATGGCCGATCCGAGTGCGACGACGGCGTACGCCAGGACGCGCGCTGTCGTGACCGTTCCTGTCGCGTGGGTTGTGAGAGCGAACGGATTCATTAATTAAATGGAAGCACTGCCCCCGGATAAGGCGCGCGCCGGTTCTCGTGCGATGATAACGGCGGGAAAGTGCCGACGGACGGCCCGTCTTTCCCCGTCTGGGCCAAACCCCTTTCAGCCACGCAACCGACGTGCGAGTATGGGATTTCGGGACAGGTTCGACGCCGTCGCGGACCGGGTCGCGTCGGCCGTCAGCCGAGTGTTCGTGACGGCACCGGATCATCCGGATCAGGGTGGGATGACCGGTGCCGGGGACGACTGGAGGGAGACGGACCGGAGCGCCGAGAGCGAGGAGGGGGATCGGGAGGGGGGAACTCGGTGAGTCATAGTGACTGCTGTAAGCCATTACCGATGCGACCGCCGGACAGCAGGTGGTCGCTCCAGTAAACTGTTACAGCAATCACTATCAGTGGGTGAAAACCGTCCCGTCGTCACCCTCCCGTCCCTGGAGGAGTTCCTCGTAACGAGAAATTATCTCCCGCTTCCGGCGTTCGGTGCGGTCGAGTTCGGCTTCCAGCCTCGAGACGGTCGTTTCGAGAGCGATACACCGCAGCTTGTAGTACGTGGCGCGCCCCCCGGCCGACACCTCTCCGCGGGCGTCGCGTCCAGTCGCGGGCAGGTCGTCGACCCACTCGACGTGCAGATCGTGGGGCTCGGTGGTGGTCGTCTGGGATCGGGGCATCACAGCGGCTATGATTATCTGCCCAGTCACAAAACTTCCCGTCAGACGCCTGTCAGCCGTCGGCGTCAGTGGAGGTGATCGAGGACGCCCTCGGTCGTCCCGGGCACAGATTCGGGCTCCGCGCCAGCCGTGACGGCTGCGTCCGGATCTTTCAGCAGGTGGCCGGTCGTGAGACAGACGACCCGCTCGCCGTCGCCGACGTCGCCGCGCTCGCGGAGCCGTCGCAGCCCCGCGAGCGAGGCCGCCGATGCGGGTTCGACCCCGACCCCCTCCTCGGCGAGGGCGCGCTGTGCTCGCGTGATCGCGTCGTCGCCGACCGCGACGGCCGTGCCGCCGGTCTCGCGGACCCCGGGCAGCGCCTTCGGGGCGTTGACGGGGTTGCCGATGCGGATGGCTGTCGCGCGGGTCTCGACGTCGTCCCATCGCTCGATGTGGTCCCAGCCACCCTCGATTGCCTCGACCAGCGGCGCCGACCCTGCGGCCTGGACCCCGGTCAGCTTCGGGACCTCGGACTCGGCCAGTGCGCCGCTCTCGACCAGTTCGCGGAAGCACTTGTACAGCGCAGCCGTGTTGCCGGCGTTCCCGACGGGGAGGACGATCCGGTCCGGGTAGGCCCCTTCCTCCTTGCGGAACTGCTCCAGGATCTCGAGGCCGATCGTCTTCTGTCCCTCCAGGCGGAACGGGTTCAGTGAGTTCAGCAGGTAGGCCTCGCCGCGGGCCGCGAGGTCCTGGACGATGTCCAGACAGGTGTCGAAGTTGCCGTCGACCTCGAGGATGCGCGCGCCGTGGAGGCTGGCCTGTGCGACCTTGCCAGCGGCGACCTTGCCGGCCGGCAGGAGCACGAGCGCCTCCATCCCGCCGCGGGCGCCGTAAGCGGCCAGCGCGGCGCTGGTGTTTCCGGTCGAGGCACACGCCAGGCGGCCGACACCCACCTCCTGTGCGACCCGGACGCCGACGGTCATGCCGCGATCCTTGAAGCTCCCCGTGGGGTTCATCCCCTCGTGTTTGATCCGCAGGCGGGCGACGTCGACCTCGTCTTCGAGGCGCGGAACGTCGTGCAACGGCGTGTCGCCCTCGGGCAGCGAGACGCCCTCGTCGAAGGGCAACGCATCGTCGTACCGCCAGACGCCACGGCCCTCGAAGTCCTCCCACGTCGGCAGGTCGGCGTAGCGCACTTCCAGCAGGCTGTCACACTCGTCGCAGGTGTACCGGACCTCCGCGAAGGGGGGGAACGTCTCTCCGCACGCGATGCAGGTCAGCCAGACGCCGTCGGTCGCACAGGCCGGCGACTCGGCCCGCAAGTCGAGATGGCTCATTACCGGCGGAACGAACCGGCCGGGCAAAAGTGGGACGGTTGTCGGCCCGTCCGAGCGTTTATCGCAGAACTACGGCGGATACGCGTCTTCTTTGCCGAATTCGTCGACGCGCTCGTGGACGTATCCGGCCCACGCGTCGAGCGTCTCGTGCATCAGTTCGCGGGCCTCCGAGAGCGGCGTCGGGGAGTACTGGTAGACGTGCCCCCCGCCGTCAAGGAGGCGGCGCTGGCGCTCCGCGAGCCCCTTTTCGCGCAGGGTCGACAGCGAGCGGTTGACGTTGCTCCGGTCGCGGTCCAGTTTGTCGGCCAGTTCCTCGACGGTACTCCCGGGGCTGTCGAGCAGCGTCTGGTAGGTGCGTGCCTCGTGGTGTTGAATCTTGAACACGCAAGTCATGACGTCCTCGAAGCGTGGCTCCTCGTCGAGCATGAGTTCCCGAAACTGGTTTGGAGAGGGATCGGCCGCTGGCATGTTCTTGCGTATGGGTGCCGACCGAATAAATACCGGCGTTACCTCGCCCTCATCTGCCGTAGCCCTGGTTGACCAGACACTCGCGCATCTCCTCTGCGGACTCGTGTTTGTGCAGCCGCGTCGGCGTGTCACAGTAGTAGGTCTCGCCGTCGTGGCGCAGCGTCACCTCGTGTTCTGAGCCGAGAAACTCTGTCGTGACGACGACGCGCTTGCCGTCCCGGAGCGTGTCGAGAAGCTCCTCAGCCCCCATCTCACCCGCCTCGATCATGAGTGGCCCCGTCATCGTTTGTCAGGTGTGTGACCCTCCGTAATCAGTGTTCTGACGTCGCGACCGGGGGATGTGGCGCGCGTGTCGCACACTCGCGCATACGGGCTGGTGTTTATATTCGTACTGCGCATCCAAATAACCCTGTGGGCCCCGTGTAGCACCGTCACGATAGCGCACCACGACTTTCCACACCCTGCCGGTAGACGGGGCTGTCATGCGACAAGACAGACGCAGATTTCTCCGGTTCGGGGGGCTCGCCGCGGTCGGAACGCTCGCAGGCTGTGCCTTCGGAAATCCGGGGGACAGCGATACGACAGAAACGCCCGCAGATACCACGCCCACACCGACGGAGACGCCGACACCGACGCCAGCGACAGGTGACATCGACTACGGCGACTGGTTCGCCGACACGGACAACTTCGACGGGACGACCGTCGACGCACGTGGGGAGAGCGAGGTGACCGTGACCGTCGGCGCCCAGGGCAACGGCGGCGCCTTCGCTTTCGACCCGCCCGCGGTCCACGTCGACCCGGGGGCAACGGTCGTCTGGGAGTGGACCGGCGAGGGCGGCACGCACAACGTCGTCGAACTCGACGAGTCGTTCACCAGCGGCGCCGCTACCGCCGAGGCGGGGACCACCTTCGAACACACCTTCGAGAGCGACGGGCTCTACAGGTACTTCTGTACGCCCCACCGCGGCCTCGGGATGAAAGGCGCCGTCGCGGTGGGCGACCCGAGCGCCGGCAGCGACGGGGACGGCGGGCCACAGCAGTATGGCTGGCAGGCGGCCACCTTCGACTCGTACTGGTACTCGCTGTACAACATGAGTACCAACATCGCGATGAGCGGGAACGGAATCGTCTTTCCAGCCACCGAGGACCAGCAGGAGACGTTCCAGCAGCGGTTCCCGGAGATGCTCGCGGCCGCCGACCAGCCGGGGCCGCCGATCAAGAACCCGAACCTCAACATGGCGCCGTTCACCGAGGGCGACCCCTCCTTTACCGAAAAGCCGGTACTCGAGGGCGAGGATGGGCGTCCCGACGCGTCCACGCTGCAGTGGGACCCGTCGGCGTCCTCGAAGACGGTCAGCCCGCAGTCGCTGGCCTGGACCCACCTCAAGGGCGTCACCTGGGCGAAGAACTTCCAGAAGCACTTCGACATCCTGCCGGAGTCGCTGGCCGCCGAGTTCCGCTCGATGGTGCTGTCGACGCTCGCACAGGTCGGCACCGCGTTCGCGCTCGTCGAGGGGAACCTCCGGCTGAACGACGAGAACATGCTCTTGGGGTCGGCGTTCCGTCCCGGCGAGGGGATCGTCGACGAGTCGCCCCGCCCTCTCGATCACAGCGCGATGCTGTGGTTCCTCTCCGACCTGACCAGCCTGGCACAGGGTGGCTGGTTCGGCTACGAGAACCCCGAGCCGTTGATCCCCGCCCAGAACGTCCAGGCGCTCGCCGACGGGATGGCCCAGACGACGATGAACGCCTTCGATCCCGAGAGCATCCTCGGGGCGGGATCGACCCGCGACGTCGGCGAGATGCTCGGCGCAGTGGGCTGGTACGGAACACACGCCGGCAACTCCGAGCTCGAATCGATGGCCGCGGACTACGCCAGCAGTCTCGGCGACACGGTCGTGGATGCCACTGGCGGCAACGGCCGCGTCGAGAACGGCGCCGACAACCAGGCCGCGACCCAGGGCATCGTCGCCCAGGGGCTGCTGTGGGCGTCACAGATCGACGGCGTCGACTACACCGACACTGTCGGGGAGGTCGTCGGGTACATGGCCGACGAACTGTGGGACGCCGATGCCGGGACCTTCGCGTCGGGCGACGGCGACAGCACCTACACGATCACGGCACGGGACGCCGGCGACATCACGGGCGGACTCAACGCCGCCGAGGCCGTCCTCGGCCGGACGGAACTACGCGAGGTCTTCGCCCGCTTCTTCGACGAGACGTTCAACACCGGTGGCCTCCAGCGGGCACAGCGGCCACCGTCGGTCAACGGTCGCGACAACGAGCCGCCCCTGCCCCCGAAGGCGGGCGGCGAGTTCGGCCAGGCAGCCGTCTACAACGCCGAAATCGAGTACGACACCGGGAGCGGCGAGTGGTCGGTGACCGACGACACCTTCCGGACCGGGGAGGCGCTGTACCTCGCGAACCAGGACATCTGGGTCGGCAGCTGGGCCGGCGACTTCTACCAGGGTCGGGGCGTCCCTGGCCAGTCCGACGAGCCGCCGAACTGACCGCGGATCCGACGACAGGCATCCTGGCGTGAGACGCCGACACCGGGGGAAAGCCCAAGGCTGCCGCGCTCGCCGCTCTTTCTCGCGTCGGTGTTCCTGAACAGCGTCACGCCCTTCGGACAGGCCAGCGGTGACCCGCCCAGCGGCCTGCTCGTCGCCAGGACGACCGGCGCGACCTTCGAGGACTCGCTGGCCTACCGCGGGGCGGCCTTCTGGCTCCCGACCGTCGCCGGCGGGGTCGTAACCGCTACCCTCCTGCTCGCGGGCGACTGACAGTCACTCGCGCCGGAACAGGACGATCAGAGCGGCGATGAGGAGGACCTGCGCAACCTTGTCGATGATTTCTGTCGGGCTGATACCAGGGTCAGCCCCGAACTGATTCAGCACCAGCCACAGGACGATCTGAAGTGCGGTGAACCCGACGCCGGCGGTGTAGAGTTGCTGGCGCCGGTAGTCGACGAGAAGGAGGACGATTGCGCCGAAGAATCCGAGGCCAGCGAGGAGGAACAGAACCGGCTGGACGCCGGGGAAAAACTGGACCCCGAGAACGAAGTGTATAATTCCGCTGATAGCTGCCAGCGCGACTGCGCCCCAGTGCAGTGGCGTGAGTGACTCGGTCTCGATTGACACGCTCATGGATGTATACGCGAGGGAAACGCCCGTAATAGTTGTGGATGTCACGACCTGCGCTCCGAACAGACCGGCGACCGGTATTTCTTTGAGAGTTCGAACCGCACGCGGGAGCATGGGAATCGAGTACGCCCGCGAGGCGCGGCATCCGGACCTCTCGGTCGTCGTGCCCTCCATTCCGGGCTACGACCACGACCCGACCGTCCGGTGTCTGAAAGCCCAGCCCGTCGAGGTCCCCTACGAGGTCATCGTGGTCAACGACGCCTCCCTGGACCGCTCGGAGGCGCGCAACCGCGGGCTGGAGGCCGCCGATGCTCCCGTCGTCGCGCTGACCGACGACGACACCCGCCCGCCGGCGGACTGGCTGGCGACGGCCCGGCGGGAGTTCCGCGACCCCGAGCTGGTCTGTCTGGAGGGGAAGGTCTACGGCGGGTGCCGGAGCCTGGGGCCGGGGCACTACGTCGGCTGTAACCTCGCCGTCCGCCGCGAGGCCGCCCTCTCGGTCGGCGGCTTCCGCTCGGCGTTCTCGGAGTGGCGCGAGGACGTCGAGTTCGGCTGGCGCATGGAGGCCCGTGCCGACGGCGAGTGCCGGTACTGTGAGGACTTCCGGATGTGCCACCCGTCGGTCCCCCGCACGACCTTCGACCGTGACCTGGAGCGGCGACTCCGCCAGGAGTACCCCGTGCGGTACGCCGAGGTGATGGACGCAAAGCTCACCAAACGCCTCCGCCGCCGCGCGCGGGCGATGGGCCTCACGCAGCCACCCCAGCGTGTCTGGAACGCCCTCCGCCGCGCGCTCGGAATGACCTGCCGCGACCCCAGTGTGGACCGCCGGGGAACGTAGCGCTCTTCTGTGCGTGCAACCGGTTCTCCGCCTGGTCCGGCAGCCGCCTTTTTTTCGTCGGGTGTCCTTGCTCACTCGCTCGCTCACGCCGCTCGCGGACTACTGGTCGTCGAGCCAGGCGAGCAGGCCCTTCTGTGCGTGCAACCGATTCTCCGCCTGATCCCAGACGATGGCGTTGTCGCTTTCGAGAACGCCGTTCGTGACCTCCTCGCCACGGTGGGCGGGCAGACAGTGCATCACGGCACGGTCGCCAACGAGGTCGGTCGTCAGCTGGAACCCCTCGAAGTCCCGCAGCTTCTGTTCGCGCTCGTCCTCCTGGCCCATGCTGACCCAGACGTCAGTATAGATCACGTCTGCATCCGCCACCGCCGCATCGGGATCGTGTGTGGTCTGGGGCTGGCCCCCGAGTCCGGCAGCGCGTTTCATCACGTTCTCGTCGATCCCGTAGCCCTCGGGGGTCGCGACGGTGACGTCGAGGCCGACCATCGCTGCCCCGAGGACGAACGACTGGCAGACGTTGTTGCCGTCGCCGACCCAGGCGACCTCGGCGTCGAAGCCGAACTTCTCGCGAACCGTCAGCAGATCGGCGAGCGTCTGGCAGGGGTGGGCGGCGTCCGAGAGGCCGTTGATGACCGGGACCGTCGCGTACCGGGCGAGTTCGACGACGTCGGCGTGGTCGAAGACCCGCGCCATGATAAAGTCGACGTACCGGGAGACGGCGCGTGCGGTATCTCTGACTGGTTCGCCGTGCCCCAGGTGGATGTCGTCGGGCCCGAGGAAGATTGCGTGGCCCCCGAGCTGAGTCATCCCGGTCTCGAAGGAGACGCGGGTGCGCGTCGAGGGCTTCTCGAAGATCATCCCGAGCGTCTGATCCACGAGCGGCCGGTCGGCCTCGCCCGCCTCGTGGGCGGCCCTGATCTCGGCCGCGCGGTCGAGAACGGCGTGCAGTTCGGCTGTCGTGAGGTCGTCGATATCTACGAGGTCCATGTCACTCCTCCAGGAGGTGCTCCGTGGCCGCTTCGAGCACCGCCACGGCCTTATCGTATTCGGCGAGGGGAAGGTGTTCGTCGGGTGCGTGGTCCAGATCCGAGTCGCCCGGCCCGTAGGTCACCATCGGGCAGTCCCAGTGGTTGGCGAAGACGTTCATGTCGCTCGTGCCGGTCTTCCGGAGCAAGCGGGGATCGCCGCCCTGCTTTCGGATCGCGGCCCGAAAGGCTCGCGCGACCGGCGTCCGCGGGCTCTGCATGACCGGTTCGACCCGGTCGTACCAGTTCACGCGGTCGGCGACGTCGAGGTGGCCGTCGGCGATCTCGATGACCTCCTCGACCGTCATCGACGGGGGGACGCGCAACTGGAGGTCCATAGTCGTCTCGACGGAGAGCCCGTCCTCGGTCAGCCCGCCCCCGATGTCGGTCGGCTTCGGCGTGACGCGCTCGAAGACGGGCTTCCACTCGTCGGTCGAGAACTCCGACTCCACGGCCGACCACCAGGCGATGGCGTCCTGGATCGCGTTGTTCTCCGGGCGCGAGGAGTGTCCCGACTCGCTCGTGGCGACGTACCGGCCCGCGACCAGCCCCCGGTAGCCCAGCGTGATGCCGTCCCAGCCGGACGGTTCGCCGTTTATCACTGCGTCGGGTTCGGCTCTGTGGGTCTCGATAACGTGGCGGCTGCCCCGGGAGTCGACCTCCTCGCCGACGACGCCGAGGAAGCTCGCCCCCGTCCGGACGGCGGCGACAGCCATGGCGGCGAGACAGCCCTTCGCGTCGACGCTGCCCCGGCCCCACAGCACTTCCACATCGCCTTCGGGTGGGTCGTCGCCGCCCCAGCCGGCTTCCTCGGCCGGCACCGTCTCCACCCGAGCGGGGATGTCCCCGGGCACGGTGTCGATGTGTGAGGTCAGGAGGACGCCGTCGTCTGCCGGCGCGCGGACGTTGCCGATGTCGTCGATCCAGACCCCGCGGCCGTGGTTCTCGAAGAAGGTCACGAGCTGTTCGGCACAGGCCCGCTCCTCGCCAGTGACGGAGGGGACTCCCACGAGCTTGATGAGCAACTCGCGCGGCTCCGGGTACTGCCTGGCCTCGGCCATCACAGAACCTCCCCGAGCGCGTCGACGACGGTGTCCGCGTGCGCCCGTTCGATCGTCAGCGGCGGGAGCAGACGCACGACCGTCCGGCCGGCCGGCAGCGCCAGAATCCCGTGGTTCAGCGCCAGCTCCTTGAGAATCCGGTTCGCGCCGCGTTTCACCTCGATGCCGATCATCAGCCCCTCGCCACGGACCTCGCGGGCGGCCTCGCCCAGTTCCTCCCGGAGTTGCCCACGAAGGTACTCGCCGACGTCGGCGGCGTGGGACGGGACGTTCTCGGAGACGATCGTCGAGACCGTCGCCTCCGCGGCCGCGGAGATCACGGGGCCGCCGCTGAACGTCGAGGCATGACTGCCGTACTCGTCGGCAATCCACTCCCGGCACAGCGTCGCGCCGACGGGCAGGCCGTTGCCAAGCCCCTTCGCTGCGGTGAGCATGTCGGGGGCGACGCCGGCCGACTCGGCGGTCCAGAGCCGGCCCGTCCGGCCCATCCCGGTCTGGACCTCGTCGAAGATCAGCGCCGCGCCGGCGTCGGCAGTCGCCTCGCGGGCCGCTTCGAGGAACGCGGAGCTGGCGGGGTTGATGCCACCCTCGCCCTGGACCGGTTCGACGATGACGCCCGCCGTCTCCTCGTCGACTGCCTCCCGGATCGCATCGGGATCGTCGTACGGGACGAACTCGACGTCGCCGATCAGCGGCTCGTAGGGCTTCTTGTACTTGTCCTTCCAGGTGGTCGCGAGCGACCCCATCGTCCGGCCGTGAAAGCCCTGCATGGTCGCGATCAGCTTCGAGCGGCCGGTCGCCGCGCGGGCGAACTTCAGCGCCGCCTCGTTCGCCTCGGTCCCGGAGTTACAGAGCCACACCTTGTCGATGCCCTCCGGTGCGGTCTCTGCCAGGGTCTCGTAGAGGTCGGTCCGGGCCGCGACCGGATACGAAGCCTGCACGTAGGTCAGCCGCGAGAGCTGGTCCGAGACGGCCGACTGGACGGCCTCGTGGCCGTGGCCCAGCGGGACGCAGGCGTAACTCGCGCCCATGTCCAGGTACTCCGTCCCCCCGTCGTCGTAGAGGTACGGGCCGTCACCGTCCTCGATCTGAATGGGCTTTTCGGAGAAGACGAAGCCGCTCACGCGCCGTCACCTCCCGCGTCGCCGGCCTCGTTGCCGCCATCGCTTCCAGTCTCGGAGAGCGCCGAGGGGAAGACGTGCGTGCCGTCGCCCTCCAGCGCGGTTGCGACCGGCCGCTCTATGTTGGCGTCGGCAACCACGACCTCGGATGCGCCACCCGCAAGCGCCTCGTGGATCGCCATCACCTTCCGTTCCATAAAGCCCTCCGCGGCCGCCTCCATGCGCTCCCAGTCTCCGGGCGTCTCGACGTCACGGATGAGCGTATCGCGGTCGTCGGGATCCTCGAGGATGCCGGGGACGTCCGTCAGCAGGACGAGCGTCGCCTCCAGCGCGCCGGCGATCGCGGCCGCAGAGCGGTCGGCGTCCGTGTTGACCGGCGTGATCACGTCTCGCGGCTCGTCGCCGCTCGACCCATCCGAGGCGCTCCGCGCCTCGCGCTCGTCTGCGCCGGCCATCGGCGGGCTCACGACGGGCGTGTAGCCCTCGGCGAGCAGCGTCTCCAGCAGGTCGGCGTTGACTTCCTTCAGCGACCCGGAGTGGTCGCCACGGCGGATCTTCCGCGTGCCGTCCTCGACGACGCGGACGGCCGACTTCCGGGGGCCATAGAGGAGCCTGCCGTCGACGCCAGACAGTCCCACGGCGTCGACCCCGCGGCTCTGCAGGCTGGCGACCATCTCGGTGTTCAGGAGGCCCGGCAGCACCATCTCGAAGACGTCCATCGTCTCTGCGTCGGTGAAGCGGCCGACGACGCCGTCCGGCGTCTCGACGTACTCCGGCTCGATCCCCAGCCGCTCCAGCGTGTCGTCGACGGTCGACGAGCCGCCGTGGGTGACGACCACGTCGTGTGGCCCGGCGCCACCCGCCGGGTTGGCCCGCTGGCCGTGCTCCCCTTCGACGAGCGATTCGACATCCGCGAGCGCCCCCGCGGGGTCGACCGCGCGGGCGCCACCGATCTTGATGACTACTGTCATTGTGTCCTCCAGCTACGGTGCTCCGACTGGGTGCAGCCCCTGGAACGCCAGCCCGGCAGTCTCGTCGATGCCGAGCGCGACGTTCGTGGCGTGGACCGCCTGCCCCGCGGAGCCTTTCATCATATTGTCGATGGCCGAGAAGACGACCAGACGCCTGTTGCCGGGATCGAGTTCGAACCCGACCTCCGCGCGGTTGGTCCCCGCGACGGCCTTCGGCTCGGGGTAGCGGTAGACGCCACCCCCGCCGGCGACCAGTTCGACGAACGGCTCCTCGTCGTACTGACCGCGGTAGGTCCCCCAGAGGTCACCCTTCGAGACGGGTTCGCCAGGGAAGACGTGACAGGTCGCCGAGGCGCCGCGGATCATGTCGACAGCATGGACCGTAAAGGAGACGTCCAGCCCCAGGAACTGCTCGATTTCGGCCTCGTGGCGGTGGCCCGTCGGCGCATACGGGCGCACGACGCCCGACCGTTCCGGGTGTGAAGAGGCCTCGCCGCCGCCGGCCCCGCCCTCGCTGGAGCCGACCTTCACGTCGACGACGACCTGTTCCTCGCCCGCGAGAATCCCCTCCTCGACGAGCGGGAGCAGGCCCAGAACCGTCGCCGTCGCATTACAGCCACCCGACGCGATCAGGTCCGCGCCGGGCAACTGTTCGCGAGTGAGTTCGGGCAGCGCGTAGACCGCCTCGGAAAGCAGTTCCGGTCGCGCGTGGCCGTCGTACCACTCCTCGTACTGTGCCTCGGTGTCGAGCCTGAAATCCGCAGAGAGGTCCACGACCGTCCCGGCGGCGTCCCGGAAGGCGTCGACCCGCTCCATCGCGACGCCGTGTGGCGTCGCCGCGAACAGGACGTCCACCGAGTCGAGGTCCTCCGGATGCGAGAAGCGCAGATCCAGGTGCCGGAGGTTCGAATGGGCGTGGCCGACCGTCCTGTTCTCCTTCGATCGGCTCGTCGCCTGGACGAGATCGAACTCCGGATGGCCATCAAGCAGGCGCAACAGCTCGCCGCCGGTGAAGCCGCTGGCGCCGACGACACTCGCCGTGTACGTCACGCCTGAACCTCCTCCGCTGTCGATTCTGCGCTGGCCTTTTCTTCGAGCCAGTCGACGACGGCCGCCGGCACGTCCACGTCGACCGCGTCGTTCAGCGCCTTGAACTCGACGGTGTGGTTGACCTCGTGGACGGTGTAGTCGGTCGGCTCCGCCGCTTGACTCTCCGCGGAGCTTTGCTCCGCGCTGTCCCCAACCTCCATCAGGTCGACCCCGAGCAGACCGCCGCCGACGGCGTCGCTGGCCTCGGCGACCAGCTCGCGTGCGCGCTCGTCGGGCTCGAAGGGGGTCACCTCCGCACCCTGGGCGGCGTTGGTCAGCCAGTGATCCGAACTGCGGATCATCGCTGCGATGGGCTCGCCGTCGACCGCGACGACGCGGATATCCCGGCCCGGCTTCTCGACGAACTCCTGGACGTAGAAGACCTTGTGCTCGTAGTGGCCGAGCACCTCCTTGTGTTCGAGGACGGCTTCGGCCGCCGACCGGGAGTCGAGCTTCGCCATCAACCGCCCCCACGAGCCGATGACCGGCTTCAGCACACACGGGTAGCCGAAGTCCTCGACGATCTCCATGGCGGCGTCCTTCGTGAATGCGACTTCGGTTGTCGGCGTCGGGACGCCCGCCCCCTCCAGGGCGAGGCTGTTTCTGACCTTGTCCGCACAGATCTGTGCCGTCTGGGGGCCGTTGACCACCGGGACGCCGTAGGCCTCGGCGAACTGCGCCGCGTAGAGGCTCCGGCTCGTCGCCAGACACCGGTCGACGACGATGTCGACGTCCCCGAACGCCTCCGGCGGGTCCGAGAGCCCGAACCGCTGCCGGCGGACGTCGATCTTCTCGACCTCGTGGCCGCGGTCGCGCAACTCCCCGAGCAGTAGCTTCTCGTCCTTCCGGATCCGGGAGTAGAGGATACCGACTCTCATGCGTTCCTCCCGGGCGACCGGCGCGGGGCTGGCGCAGGGTGGCGCCGCCCGCACCCGGCGCCCCGTGCCCTGCCTGCGCCGGCCACGGCCATCCTACTCACCCCAGTCCTCTTCGAGTTCGGGCGCGGTATCCAGCTCGACGGGATCTGTCCCGAGTACTTCGAGCTCCGCACCGCAGGTTGCACAGTCGACGATCTCTCCGACCTCGAGGCCCTCGTGCAGGGACACCTCGGCCCCGCACTCGATGCATTCTGCCATTGTACCTCCCACTCACTCCCGTATCTACTTAAGCTTGTCGAACTTATCAGAATAAATTTATAACACATACGCCCCTCTAAGCGCGTTTGTGTGGTCTTTTCGGCCCATATCTGATTTGATAGTCAGATTTTTGGTATAACATCCCCTCGCGGGGATGGTGGTCGTGGCGGGGTCGGTCGAGGGGGCAGGCGGTCGGCGTCCGGTGCTCCGATGGCGTGGGAACTAGACATAGCTCTCGACCTCCGTCTGGAGTTTGGCGGTCGCGCTCTCGACGCGATCGCGGCGGTCGGCGAGGGTCACCCGATCACTCTCAACGCGATCGACGGCGCGGTCGATCGTTGCCTCGACGACCTCGGGTGCCGGCCCGCCCCGCGAGTCCCGCGACGCGACGCTCTCGGTGGGATCGAGCGCCGCCTCGACCTCGGCCTCGTCGACGTAGGCGGTCAGCGCCTCGCCAAGCACCTCCTCGGCGGCCGCGTTCAGGTCCGCGAGGCCGGGCGCTTCGGCCCGCACTGCGGCGGTCGCGACGACTTCGTGGGCAGTCCGGAAGGGAACCCCCGAGGACGCGAGCAGATCTGCGACACCCGTCGCCGTCGCGAACCCCTCGCCTGCGGCCTCGGCCAGCGTCTCCGCGGGCCACTCGGCAGTGGCGACGGCGCCGACGGCCACCTCGACGGACTCGGTCACGGAGTCGACGGCCTCGTAGGCGTGACTGCCGGCCCGCTGCAGGTCGCGGTTGTACGCCCGGGGCAGGCCTTTCAGCGTCGTCAGCAGACCCTCGAGGCCGGCCGTCGCGTCGCCGGTCCGGCCCCGCACCAGCTCCAGCGTGTCGGGATTTTTCTTCTGGGGCATGATCGAGGACGTCGAGGCGTAGTCGTCGTCCAGTTCGACGTGGCCCTTGCTGGCGAAGCCGATCATATCCTCCGCGAGCCCCGACAGCGTCGTCGCGAGCGTCGCCGTCGCGGCGGTCGTCTCGACGAGGAAATCGCGCGCTGCCACGGCGTCGGTCGCGTTCTCGACGACGCCCGCAAAGCCCAGCAGCTCGGCGGTCCGCTCGCGGTCCACGTCGAATGGCGTGCCCGCGAAGGCCGCCGCGCCCAGCGGCGACTGGTTGACGCGCTCGTAGGCATCGAGCAGCCGCGCCGTGTCGCGAGCCAGCGCCCCCTCGTAGGAGCAGATCCAGTGGGCGACCGTTGTCGGCTGTGCGGGCTGGAGATGCGTGTACCCGGGCATCACCGTCCCGGTGTGCTCGCGGGCGACAGCCAGCAGCCGTTCCCGGGCCTCGATTACCGACTCGAGCAGGGAGAGGTCGTCCGCCCGCAGGCGGTAGCGGATGCAGGCGGCCACCTCGTCGTTGCGCGAGCGGGCGGTGTGCATCCGGCCACCCTCGGGGCCGACACGCTCGATGACGGCCGTCTCGATGGCCTCGTGGACGTCCTCCCCCTCCGGCAGCGCCGCGTGGCCGGCCGCCTCGACGTCTTCCAGCGCGGCGAGGATGGCGCCGGCGTCTTTTTCGGCGACGATTCCCTGCTCGGCGAGCATCACGACGTGAGCGCGATCGACCGCGAGATCCGCGGCGAAGATGCGCTCGTCGTCGGAAAGCGAGGAGAGAAACTCCCGGGCGGGGCCGCCGGCAAAGCGGTCGCGGCGGACGACGCTCTCGTCGGACTCCGCCCGACTGTTGCCGGCCGTCGGGCGGTGTTTGGCGCTCCCGTCGGCGGCGTGGCTGTCGCCGCCGGCGGCCGCGTCCGCGTCGTTCCCGGGACTGTCCTCTCCTGTCATGCTCTTACTCCTCGCCGCCCTCGCTCGCGTTCTCGATTGCGGTGTTTGCCAGCCGCGACTGGAAGCCGTGGTACTTGGCGACGCCGGTGGCGTCCTGCTGGGTGATGCCGCCGGTGACGTCCTCCTCGTCGAAGGATGCCGCCGACTCGCTGTAGACGGCGTACTCGCTTTCCCGGGCGACCGGCCGGCAGTGTCCGCTCTCCAGCTTGACCGTGACGGTCCCGGTCGCGCGGTCGTTCGTGCTGTCGATGAAGCCCTCAAGCGCGTCGACGAAGGGGGCGTCGATCAGCCCCTGGTAGCCCTTCAGCGCCCACTGCTGGTCGACCTGCTGTTTGAACTGGCGTTCCTCCTGTGTCAGGACGAGCTGTTCGAGCGCCTCGTGGGCAGTCAACAACACGGTGGCGGCGGGGTGTTCGTAGTTTTCGCGCACCTTGAGCCCGAGCATCCGGTCTTCCATCATGTCCGTGCGCCCGACGCCGTGGGCGCCCGCGCGCTCGTTGAGCGTCTCGACGATCTCGACGGGGCCGACCGGATCGCCGTCGAGCGCGACAGGTTCGCCGTCGTCGAACTCGATCTCGACGAGTTCGGCCTCCTTGCCGCTGGGGTTGTCGGTCCAGTCGTAGATGTCATCCTCCGGAATCGTCGCGGGATCCTCGAGTTCGGAGCCCTCGATCGAGCGGCTCCAGAGGTTCGTGTCGATGCTGTACCGGCCCTCGTCGCCGCTCTCTAAGGGGAGCCCGCGCTCCTCGGCGTACTCCTTCTCCCACTCGCGGGTCAGGCCGAGTTCGCGGACCGGCGCGATCACCTCCAGGGGCGAGTCCCGCCAGATCGCCTCGAAGCGCAGCTGGTCGTTGCCCTTGCCGGTACAGCCGTGGGCGACTGCGTCACAGCCCTCTTCGAGTGCCACCCCCAGAATCGACTTGGCGATGACCGGTCGGGCAAGCGCCGTCCCGAGGGGATACCCCTGGTAGGTGGCGTTTGCCTTCACCGACCGCAGGCAGAGCTGTGCGAACTCCTCGCGGGCGTCGACGACGTGGTGTTCGACGTTGAGTGCTGTGGCCGTCTCCTCGGCCTCGTCGAACTCCTTTGCCGGCTGGCCGACGTCGACCGTGACGCCGATCACCTCGTCGTAGCCGTACTCCTCTTCGAGCAGCGGTACACAGACCGTCGTGTCGAGCCCGCCCGAGAACGCGAGCGCGACGCGGTTTCCGTCTGGCATTGGTGTTGTATGTCGATGTCGGGTGAAACGTGTCCGCCCCAGGACCCGACGGTGGGCGGCAACTGAGAATCGATCCGAACGGTGAGGAGTGGGTAGTTGCGGGCCTAACGGCCCGGTCGTCGGACCCGTCGGAGAAGACGCCGGGATCCGCCGGTGACAACCGCCTGCCCGCCCGGAACGCGGATCCCGTTCATGTGAGTAGGAGTATCCGGGTGGAATACAAATATCTTCCGAGAGCGGCCGCCGTGTGAGAGGACACACCATCCAGGAACCCACCGCCGGGTTTTTGCTGGCCGGCCTGCAATGCGTGTGCGATGAAGCCGCTCCACGCGCGGTACCCCTTCCTGGCGGCGGCCCGTGAGGCCGTCGACGAGGCCGGCGTCGACCTCGCCGCGGTCGTCGCCAGCGAACCGGCGGTCGTCGAGCGCGCCGTGGGCCGCATCGAAGGGTCGCTTTCCGGGGGAACCGTCGGCCGGCCCCACCAGCGGACACGCGTGGAGTTGCTCTCGTACCCGGTCGCGCGGGTGCTGGTCTCGCTTGTCGACGAACACGTCCTCGTCCACAAGTACGCCCGCGCGGAGGCCGCGACCGCACACGAGCGGTTCAGCGAGGAACTCGCAGCCGGCGACGAACTCAGGAGTACACGGACAGAGCGGCTCCGGCTCGCGGACCTGCTCGCGGAGTTCGACCTCGCGTCGGGCGTACACGAGACGCCCGATGGCTACCGGGTGGACGTCGGCGCCTACCTCCAGCACGCCGCCGACCAGTGGGGCGAGGAGTGGCGGCTGGTCAACCGCGATCTGGACGACGGGAAGGTCCCGCTCTCGGAGGAGGAGCTTTTGACCCTGCTCCGGCAGGCGGTCCGTCACCGCGTCGAGGACGGTCTCCCCTTCGATGTTCCGGAGCCAATCGCGGCGGAACTCGACGACGAGGTCGACCACGTCCGGGAGTTGCTTGCAGAGCTGGAGCTGACACGCGACATCGACACGGTCGTCCCCGATCTGTTCCCGCCGTGTATGAAGCACCTGCTCGACCAGGTCCAGAAGGGCGAACACCTCGAACACCACTCCCGCTTTGCCATCGCCTCCTTCCTCACGAGTATCGGAATGAGCACCGACGACATCGTCGAGATGTTCAAGGTCAACCCCGGCTTCGGCGAGGAGGTGACCCGCTATCAGGTCAACCACATCCGTGGGTCGACGAGCCCGACGCAGTACTCGCCGCCGTCGTGTGCCACGATGCAGTCCTACGGCGACTGCGTGAACATGGACGACCTCTGTGAGCAGATCTCTCACCCGATGGCCTACTACGAACAGAAGTTAGACGACTCCGATGACGACACGCTCGTCGACTGGCGCGAGCGTCAGGAGTCGAAGTCCTGACGTTCGAGCCACAGCCCCGCGAGTGCCATCGACACGATAAACGCCAGCAGAACCCCGACCAGCGCCAGCCCGCCCATCGGCGCGATGTCGGTGCCGGCGTCGGTGCCGTTGACCGTCCCCTCGAAGCTCCCCGACAGGGTGCCGGTAGCGCTGTCGTAGGTCGCGTTGACCTCGCCGGAGACGGTCCCGTCGACAGTTCCGGCGGTGGCCCCTTCGAGGGTCCCGGTCACGCGGCCGTCGTCGATGGACCCGGAGACGGTCCCGTTGATTCGCTCGCGGACGCTGTTTTCGAGATTGCCCTCGAAGTGCCCGTCCACAGTGTCACCCGAGACCGCATCGGACGAGAGCGTCCCGTTGATCGTCCCGTCGACGGAGGTGTTGACCGTGGCGTGGGTCCCGTAGGCGGAGCTGACGGCCATCGCAGCGGCGATGAACAGCACGACCGCCCCGGTCGAGAGGACGATCTGCCGGGCCATCTCCTCGTCGATTTCCATGCCCGCGGCTTTCACAGGGACGGGCAAAAGCGCTTCGAAGCCCGCTCTCCCCGAATCCACGGGACAGGGATCGGACAGCCGGGGCCGCTACCCGACACAGATGTCGACGAAGTTTCGCAGGATCCGCAGCCCGGTCTCGCCCGACTTCTCGGGGTGGAACTGTGTCCCGAAGACGTTGCCGGCCTCGTTTGCGACGATGCTGGGGAACTCGACGCCGTAGTCGGTGGTTGCGACGACCGCCCCCTCGTCGTCGGGGTCGGCGTAGTAGGAGTGGACGAAGTAGGCGTACTCCCCGTCGACCCCCGCCACGAGCGGGTGGTCGCGCTCGACGGAGAGTTCGTTCCACCCCATCTGGGGGACCTTCACGCTGTCGGGAAAGCGGAGGTTCGTTCCGGGCACGAGATCCAGTCCCTCGGCGTCGCCCTCGCCGGCGTGGTCGGCCTCCTCGCTCGTCGTCAGGAGCATCTGCATCCCGAGGCAGATCCCGAACAGGGGCGTCCCGGCCTCGGCCTCCGCGACGAGCACATCACGGAAGGGTCCGGCGTTTTCCATCCCCTCGCTAAAGGCCCCGACGCCGGGGAGAACGATCCCGTCGGCGGCACCGAGCGCGCCCGGGTCGTCCGTTATCTCGACGGCTGCGCTGGCCCGCTCCAGCCCGCGCACGACGCTTCTGAGGTTTCCCAGCCCGTAGTCGACGACGACCACCTCCGCGGCCGCCTGCCGCGTCGAACTCATGGGGACGGCTACGTGCGGTCCCGGTAAGTCAGTTCCCTTCCGCGCCCCTTTTGGACCCATCTCTGTCCGGTGGTCGACACACCGAGGTCGGGCCGGGGCGAGCCCGGTCACTCGCGGTCGGTCGACCCCCCGGAGTCGCCCTCGAGGCTGGAGTCGAACGGATCCTCGTCGTCGGAGAGGTCCGCGCCGGTCATCTCCTCGAGTTCCTGTTCGACCTCCTCTCGCCCTTTCTTGAACTCGCCGATTGCCTTGCCCGAAGAGCGGGCGAGCTTCGGGACCTTGTTCGCGCCGAACAGCAGGACGGCGATCAACAGGATGACCAGAAGCTCCGGCCCCCCGGGTACCGGGCCGAACAGGGGTACTGCTATCGGAGGCATCCGTATCGGAATTTGGATCGGGACAAATATGTGATTTTTGTTCAAAACTCCCCGAGCGTCGACTGCCCGCCCGATCCGGCGTACTCGGCGGCCGCGTACATGGCTGTCTCGAAGGTCTCCCCCTGGCTCGGGTCGTACAGCGTCGCCGCGGGATGGACCGAGATCATCACCCTGTGGCGCCGGTCACCGATCTCGCAGTCGACCACCTCGCCGGCTTCGCTCGTGACCGCCACGTCCCGCCCAAGCAGGTGCTCGGCAGGGACTTTCCCGACGGCGACGACGAGTTCTGGGTCGACCCGTTCGATCTCGGCGACGAGGTACGGCCGGCAGTTCGCCAGTTCGCCGGCGCGTGGGTCACGATTGTCGGGCGGGCGACAGCGCACGCAGTTCGTGATGCGGACGTCCGCACGATCGAGCCCGGCCTCGCGCAGGGCCGCCGCCAGCACGTCGCCGCTCCGGCCGACGAAGGGCTCGCCCTCGCGGTCCTCCGTCTCGCCGGGGGCCTCGCCGACGAACAGCAGGTCGGCCTCTGCTGGCCCGACCCCGTCGACGATCCGGCTCCGCGAGTCGACGAGATCGGGACACCGCTGACAGCCCGAGACGGAGAGCCCGTCCATGCAGGCCGGGGGCTGTTCGCCCGCGTCGGTACGGTCGTCGCTTTCGTCCATATCTCCCCCACGCGGCGACCGGACAAAGAAGCTACTCACTGCCGTCGGTCCGGAACGTTTCGGCGGCCCGCGCGGCCAGCCGGGCGACACGGAGCGGCTCGGGTCGGCCGCCCTCGGGGGTGAACGCCCGCACCACGTCGGCGGCCTCGTCGTCCGCGAGGCCGACGCTCCGGACGAAGACCCGCTCGCCGTCGACCGACACCTCCCGACGATCGGGCTGAGCGTGGTAGGTCGCGAGCCGCCGCTTCGCGGCCTCCCCGTCGAAGGCCTCGCGGATGGCGCCGGCGAGCCCGCTGCTCTCCTCGAAGGTGACGGAGATCACGGGCCGGCCGATACCGTCCTCGATCGCGTGGAGGTCGAGGACGTTGAACCACGCCGGTGCGATGCCCGCCACCAGCAGGTAGCGGACGTCGGGCCTGTCGAGGTGGTCGAAAAGCGAGACGACAGCATCAGTTGCGTCCGTGCCGCCGACGGTGCACGTCTCGAAGCCGAACCCGTCGACGACCCGGCTCGCACGGAGGACGACGCCAGCGAGTGTGCTGGTCCGCTCCCGGTAGGACTCCGCGACGCCGAGGGCGCGAACCCCCGCTTTCACGGCTACGTGTTCTCCTTGATGTCCTGTAGCCGGTCCAGCAGTTCGTCGTTCGAGGCGGTGAACTCGTACTCGACGTCACCGTCGTGGGTTTTCTCCGCGGCGGAGACGCCGTCGTCCTCGAAGTCCGTGTCGTACTCCTGGTTCTCTTGTTCAGATTCGTCGTAGCTCCCGAAGCCCATACATGTCATATCTCGGGATTCGGACGGAAAAATGACTCGGCAGATGTCAGCTTGTGTCATGATTCGTGATAGCGCACATTGCAGACCGCAACTTCAAGCCGGCGGCGCCCCAGGTGTCGGGTATGGAGGTCACGAACGTCACCGCAGACGCCGAGGAGTTCACCTGCAACGCCTACCTCGCGCTCGGCGAGGAGCCGACGATGGTCGACGCCGGCGCGATGGGGGGAGTCGTCGACGTCATCCGCGAGCACACCGACGACCTCTCGAAGGTCGTGGTGACCCACCAGCACGGCGACCACGTCGCGCAACTCGACGCCGTCGTCGACGCCTTCGACGCCGACTGTTACGCCCACGCGGACCACCCCGTCCGGACCCACTCTCTCGTGGACGGCGACGTCGTGACCGTCGGTGACGAGGCGTGTGAGGTGGTCCACACCCCCGGCCACGGCGACGACCACGTCTCGCTCGTCAGCGACGCGTCTCTCTTCTCGGGGGACGTGGTCGTCCACGACGACGGCGCCTTCGACTACGGCAGCTTCGGGCGGACGGACTACCCGGGGATGAGCCGCGAACGCCTGATCGAGAGCATCCGCGAACTGCTCGACAGGATGCCCGAGGGCGTCGAGCACATGTACGCGGGACACGGGGGGGTCTTCCATGGCGACGTCCGCGATGTCGTGGAGACGGCGCTCTCGCGGGCGGAAAAGCGCGAGCCGAAGTATCCCGAGGAGTGAGAATCAGCGTTGCTGCGAGGGCGTGCCGGGTGGCTTCTCCCCCGATCCGCACGGCCACGGCGGCCAGGTGACGGCCAGCCAGATCGAGCCAACTGCCAGTTCGACCGCCCGGGTGACGATCGATCCGCTCGTGGTTTCGCCGGACGCCGACACGGGCGTCAGGCCGCCGGTGGGCCTGACGGTCACGTCGGTACCACACGACGGACAGCGGTAGACGGTTTCGTCCCCGCGTGTCTGGCGCTGCCAGTCCCCGTCAGTCGGGCTCTCGTGGGCACACGACGGGCAGAACAGGACGTTCTTCGGCCGGGGTGTATTGGCCGTCGACGAGGGACGGCTGGAGGCGGGTGCCATGCATACGAACCTAGCCGCTGTGGCTATTTAACCATGATGCCAAACACCATTACTTGGGTGTATTTGGGGTTGAAAACCAAAGGATGGCGCGCTCAGGCGCTGCGGGACTCGCGGGCCTTCGGCCGGAGGTTGCCGTAGCCACACTTCCGGCAGTTGTTCGCCCGCTGGGGGTTGCGGGCGTTACACCGCATACAGACCTGCTTCGTGAAGATGCGCTCCTCCGCTTTGTCGAATCGGGCCATAGAGGGTCCTTTCGTCCAGTCGCGTTTAGCTTTTGCGAGTCGTGCCGACGCCGTTTTGTCCGTGGCGGCCGGGATTGGTGTGTGTACTACGGTCGCCTCGCTGACATATCGTTCCGTGTCGAGTCCGTCGGCCCCGACCGAGGGATCTGATACGGACCGCGGTACTTCGGTCCCGCTCACTCCGCGGCGAGGTAGTCGTCCTGAACCGCCAGCACCTCGGCCGAGTCCGCACAGTCGGCGTACCGCCCCAGCGGCTCCTCGTTGAGTTCGAGGAACGTATGCCCCCAGGTGAACTTCGAGAGCAGCTCCTCGGCCGCCTCGCGCTCGCCGAGAACCACCAGCGCCCCGGAGAGGGCCTCGACGGTCGAGAGCTGGAACGCAGTCCCGTAGTTGATTGGGTTCGCGGCCACGAGAAAGGGCAGTGACCGGTGGACACCGCCGAGATCGAAAGCCTCGCGCTCTGCGGTCTCCCACGAGCAGTCGAGGGCGACGAGCCGGTCGGCTGTCCCGTCGCCGGCTGACTGTCCGGTGCTATCGACGGGGTCGCGGTCGGCGGGCGAGAGTGCACGGTCCGCGAAGGGGTTGAGGACGATCCCCGGCGGGACTGCGTGCGCCGACCGGTGCAGCGTCACCAGGTCGAAGCGCGCGAGCTTCCGGGCGCTGCACTTCTCGGGGTCGTCGTCGCCCTCGTAGCGGACGTGCAGTTCCACGGTCTATCTAGCTCCGGAGCCCACAAAAACACCCCGTCGGCTGGATGACAGACGCGTTACCATTAAGTGTGCGTGACGAGAGTTCGAAACGATGGTTTCCAGCGGGGACAGCGCCCCGGGATTTGAACTTCCGGCGATTGTCGACGGGGAGATCCAGACAGTCTTTCTCGACAACTATCTCGAGGCGAACATCGTCATGCTCGCGTTCTATCCGTCGGATTTCAACCCCGCCTGCTCGAACGGAACGACGGGGCTGGACGATCTCGACCTCTTTACGATGCAAAAGGACGTTACGGTGCTGGGCATCTCGGGGGATAGCGTCTACAGCCACCGCGCCTTCGCCGATGAGTACGATCTGTCCGTTCCGCTGCTCGCAGACGTCAGAGGGGAGGTCGCCGCAGAGTACGGCGTCGCCGTCGAGGACCCCGACGCGGGCTATCTCACCCGCCGGGCTGTCGTCATCATCGGCCCGGACGGCGAAGTCGAGTACGTCTGGCGGGCCGACGGGCTGTCCAACCTCCCGAGCGTCGACGAGGTGCAGTCGGCCGTCGAGGCTGTCGGCGACAGCAACACCGCCTTCAGCCGCTATCGGATCGGTCACGCCCACTACATCGCGGGGCGGCGCGCGTTCACGAGCGCGATGGGGAAGTTCGAGAGCCAGGAGTGGATGCTGGCCCAGAGCGCCTTCGAGCGTGCCCACGAGGAGCTCGAGGAGGCGGCCGATCACTTCAACACGGCCGCCCGCTTCGCGACGGACGAGACAGAGGTCACCGACTACGAGCGCGCGGAGGCGAAGGCAAAGCCCCTCTGGCAGGCAGCCGAGTGGCTCGGGGAGTCCGCGAGCGCCTACGCCAGCGGCGAGGATGTGAGAGGGCGACAGCTGCGATCTGACGGCGAGGAACACCTGGAGATGGCCCGGGAGGTCCACGATCCCCCCGATCCAGACGAGTTCTCACACCAGTCGGACACCGACGAGGACGACGAGTGGGTCACGCCATCCGAAGCAGAGGACAGCGGTCTCCCGTCGCTCGCCGTCGAGATCGACGGGGAGGTTGACGAACCGGACGAGACGAACGGCGAGGAAGAGGAACCCGCGTCGGAGACGACTGCTGACGGCCCCTCCGAGTCCGACGAGGAGCGAATCGACGAGGACGAACTCGACGAGATCACGGCCGAGATCGAAGAGCAGACGAAAGCAGCACAGGAGGGACACAGCGACGAACTCGACGGCGAGGACGGAGGTGACGAGGAGGAAGACGAGGGCTCGACGGAGACCACCTCGGATCCCCTGTGAGTATGCCGGGTGAAGATAGCCACACCCGGACGGCCGCCGCGCGCACCTACTACCGCGCACTCGACGAGGACGACTACGACCTGCTCGCGGATCTGCTCGCGCCGGCGTTCACCCACATCCGCCCGGACAGGACACTCGACGGCTGCGAGCGGTTCGTCCGGTTCATGCGCGAGGAGCGGCCGCAGACGGACACCAGTCACCCGATCGACGCCGTCTACCGGCAGGCAGGGGGTGACGAGGTCGTCGTCCGCGGTCGGCTGCTCGACACCGACGGCGACACGATCACCCGCTTTGTCGACGTGTTTTCCTTCGATGGCGAACGGATCGAGCAGATCAGGACGTTCACCGACTGACGGACGTTGCTCGTGCGGCCGTTGTTTTGAACGCTGCGATCACCTCGGTTCCCTCATCGAGGTCGAGTCGGTCGACACTCTCCTCGGTGACCACCGACTTGATCGTCACGCCATCCGCTATCTCGACCGTGACGGTGGCTATTTCCTCAGCAGCTGCGATGGCACTGACGGTGCCCGAAAGTTGATTGCGGAGGCTCGTGTGGCTGTGTGGCGGTGACTGCGGTTCCATCAACACGACTGCGTCCGCTCGCACGGCAATTTCGACCTCCTCTGCTGTCATCGGGACGCGAGCGGTTATCTCTCCGGCAGCCGTGCGAACGGTCGCTAACTTCCCGTACTGCTCGATGACGGTCCCGGAGATGACCACTTCGGGAACAGTCGTGACACCGGACAGTTCGACCTGCAACCGCTCGAACTGTCGGATGAGACGAACTGCGTCGGCTGTCAGTTCGGTCCCGCCGCCACCCTTCCCGCCCCGATCTCGCCTGGTGAGCTGGCCGAGCTCCTCCTCGAGTTCCACCACGCGCCGCTGGAGGTGTGGATACGATCGGCCCAGCTCGTTCGCCGCCCTGTGCATCGATCCGTACCGGTCGATCGCACGGAGCATTTCCATGTCACGACCGGTGACAGTCGTCTCACCGATCGCAAGGTGGGGGTCGAAGCCCTTCTCGAGAGTCATCTTGAGTCAGCTGTATGGTGGCTGCCGGTCGTCGGTCATACTGACGGCTATACCTTCGTGAGCATATTCGGCCCCGCGGTGGGACAGAATTGCTCACAGGAGTATAGCCGTTAGTATCAGTATACCAACTCGCCTGAAATAAACTTCCGGGTGCGATCGTCCGACGGATTCTCGAAGATTACCTCTGTCGGGGCGATCTCTGTGATGCTCTCGTCGAGCAACACCGCGACTCGATCTGCGACACGCTCGGCCTGGTGCATGTCGTGTGTCGCCACGACAACCCCGATTTCTCGGTTTCGGGCCTCGGAGATGGCTTCCTCGATAACCTCGGTGTTTCGTGGATCCAGATCCGAGGTGGGTTCGTCGAGCAACAGAACATCCGGCTCGTAGGCCAGTGCCCGGGCAAAGGAGACGCGCTGGGCCTCGCCGCCGGAAAGCGACGCTGCGTGCTGGTCCATCTTGTCTGTCAACCCGACGATGTCGAGAGAGGTGCGAACGGCGTCGGCGGTGCCGTTCGAACTCAGGACCGATTTGAGTCCGCCCTTGAGTCTGTCCGTCCACTGCCTGCGGATTCGCAGCCCGTACTCGACGTTGCGAGCCACCGATCCGTCGAAGAGGTTCGCCTCCTGGAAGACCATCCCGATGCGTCGCCGCACCGACAGCCGTTCAGCTTCGTCGACAGCCCACGCGTCGGTGCCGTCGAAGGAGACGATTCCGTCGTCCGGCTCCAGCGAGAGGGCGAGCAGCCGGAGAAGCGTCGTCTTGCCGACACCGGACGGTCCGATGACGGCGACGACCTCGCCGGGGTCGACGTCGATAGAGACCTCCCGGAACACGCGTTCGTCGCCGTAGGACTGGGAGACGTCGGTCGTTCGAAGCATCAGCGTTGCACCCCCTGGTCGCCGAACCGGACGACAATCGCATTGACCGCCAACACGAGCACGACAAGGATCGCCCCGAGCACCATCGCAGTCTCGTACTGCCCCTGACGGGCCTCGAGCTGGATGGCCGTCGTCAGCGTCCGCGTCTTCGAGATGCCATCTGCGCTCGTGATGTTGCCACCGACGATGAGCACGGACCCGACCTCGCTGATGGCACGGCCAAAGCCTGCCAGGATCGCCGTCGCGATGCCGTACCGGGCCTCCTTGAGAACGACCAGCGCCACGTCGAGGCGCGTTCCGCCGAGGACGCGAGCGGCGTTGCGGACGTTCTCGTCGACGCCAGTGATGGCCGCGAGGCTGATCGCGGTGATCGGGGGCGTCGCGAGCACGAACTGCGACATGATCATCGCCTGCTTGGTGAATATCAACTCCAGCGACCCGAGCGGCCCCTGATTGGAGACGGCAAACAGCACGACGAGCCCGACGACCACGCTTGGAAAGCCCATGCCGGTGTTGATCACCGACTTCACGAACTGCTTGCCAAAGAAGTCGCTAAAGCCCATGGCGATGGCGACCGGAATACTGAACAGCGTACTCAGCGTCACAGCGATGAGACTCACGTACAGCGAGACGTAGATGATACTCCAGACGTAGCCCTCCCTGAACGGAAGGTCGACGAGAGCCGGCAGCAGCTGTGCGACCGGTTCGAGGGGCACGGTCACTGGTCGGACGAGTTGCTACTCCACCCGTCCGGAACGTACTGCTGGAAGTTGGGGTCCTCGGAGACAGCTTCCGGGAAGAACAGCTGTTCCCCGTTGGACTCGTAGTTCGCGATGGCCGCCTGGGCGCCAGGGCTGGTGATCCACCCGATGTAGGCCATCGCGAGGTCGTAGTTGGCGTTGTCGTGTATCCCGGGGTTGACCGCCATGACCCCGTAGGGGTTCGCGAGGATCTCCGGGCCGTCCTCGATGGGGCCCTGTACGAGGATGACGAGGTCGACCTCCGAGCGCTGTGAGATGAAGGTGCCGCGATCCGAGAGCGTGTACGCCCCCTGCTGGGTGGCGATGTTCAGCGCCTCGCCCATTCCGGTGCCGGTTTCCTGGTACCAGCCGCCGCCCGGCTCGGTTCCCGCGGCCTCCCACAGATCGAGTTCCTTGGTGTGGGTTCCGGAGTTGTCCCCCCGCGAGACGAACGCCGCCTCCGCCTCGGCGATGGCCGTGAGTGCCTCGGTCGCCGACCCCGCGTCCCGGATCTCCGCCGGATCGTCCTCCGGGCCGACGATGACGAAGTCGTTGAACATCAGATCGCGGCGGTTGACGCCGTACCCGTTGCGCATGAACTCGTCCTCGAGGCCGCGAGCGTGAACCATCACGACGTCCGAGTCCCCGTTGCGAGCAGACTCGAGTGCCGCCCCGGTCCCCTGGGCCACCGCGTCGACTGTCACGCCGTACATCGCCTCGAAGTCCGGGTGGATGGCATCGAGCAACCCCGTGTCGTAGGTGCTCGTCGTCGTCGTCAGCGTCAGCGTCTCGCCCGCGACCGCCGGCTGGTCGGTGCTGTCGCCGAGTGCGCGCGAACAGCCGGTCAGGCCCGCGGCCGCGCCTGTTCCCAGTGCCGCGATGAAGCCCCTCCGTTGTATCGTCATGGAAACACCGACGGAGCGGTGTCACAAATAACTTCTGCCACCTGAGTAACTACTATTGGTTACACCATTCTCGAACGTACCGACGGAGAGTTTCTTACAAGGGCGGTCTCTGCAGCTACGGGCACAGTTAGACCGCCGGTCGCTCGTCACAGGATGTAAATATAAATGGTTACATCAACGCACCCCGGGGCAGGATAGACTGCCACGCCAGACCCCGCGCTGGTGGAGGCGATCCGACTGCTCTACTCCTTTTCGCCGGCGCCGACCGCGGACTCGCCGACCGGCTCGTGGCCCTCGATTGTCTCCTGGCCGTCCATGTACGGCCGGAGTGCCTCGGGAACCGTGACGGTGCCGTCGTCGTTCTGGTAGTACTCGAGGATGGCGACCATCACCCGGGGGAGCGCGAGCCCCGAGGCGTTGAGGGTGTGGATGTACTCGGCCGACTCGTGGCGTTCCGGGCGGTACCGGAGGCCGGCCCGACGGGCCTGGAAGTCCTCGAAGTTCGAGGCAGAGGAGACTTCCAGCCACCGCCCGCCCGCGCCGGGGCCGTAGTCCATGTCGTCGCCGGGTGCCCACACCTCGATGTCGTAGGTCTTCGCGGCGGCGAAGGTCAGGTCGCCGCCACAGAGGTTCACGACGCGGTAGGGCAACTCCAGGCGCCGGAGGACCGCCTCGGCCTCGTCGACGAGGGCTTCGAGGCGGTCGTAGCTCCCCTCCGGCTCGACGAAGTTGACGAGTTCGACCTTGTTGAACTGGTGGACGCGGACGATACCCCGTGTCTCGGTGCCGTGTTCGCCCGCCTCCCGCCGGAAGTTTGGGGTGTACGCCTGGTGTTTGATCGGCAGATCGTCCGCGAGCAGGATGTCGTCGGCGTACATGTTGGTGACGGGGACCTCCGCAGTCGGGCACAGCCAGAGGTCGTCGTCGTCGTAGGTCTCGTGTTCGCCGCCGCCGACGCGGTAGGCGTCCTCGTTGAACTTCGGGAGCTGGCCGGTCCCCCGCATCGCCGCCGACGTGACGGGGATGGGCGGGAACACCTCGGTGTAGCCCTGCTCGCGGTGAATCTCGCGCATGAACCGGATGAGCGCGTGCTCCAGGCGGGCGGCGTCGCCTTTCAGAAAATAAAAGCCCCCGCCGGCGACCTTCGCGCCGCGCTCGAAGTCGATGATGTCCAGTTCCTCACCGAGATCGTAGTGGGGCGTGACCTCCGCCGGCAGCGAGCGGCCGTCGTCGAACCCGACCCGCCGGACCTCGTCGTTGTCCCACTCGTCGTCGCCCGGTGGGACGTCTTCGTGAGGGACGTTCGGGATTTCGAGGAGGCGTTGCTCCAGTTCAGCCTCGAGGTCGTCGGCCCGGTCCTCGACCTCCTGAATCTCGTCTTTGAGGGTCTGTGAGCGCTCGATCGCCGCCTGGGCCTCCTCGTCTTTGCCCTCCTGTTTGAGTTCGCCGATCCTGTCGCTGACCTCGTTGCGCTCTCGGCGCAAGTCGTCGCCGCGTGCCTTGAGTTCGCGCCACTCCTCGTCGACGTCGAGGATGGCGTCGAGGTCGACGTCCTCTGTGCCCCGCAGGTCCAGGGCCTCGCGGACGTCGCCGGGATGCTCGCGGACGAACTGCCTCGACAACATGTCACCGGCTTCTCGGTGGCGTGGCAAAACCGTGTCGCTCTGGGGTCATACTAACGGCTATAAGCCCGTGAGCGATTTCGCCCCCTGGGGTCGAAGATGCTCACGAAGTTATAGCCGTCAGTATCAGTCAGCACGCTTTTGTCCGGCGGCGACGCCCCATCTCACATGGCACAGGGCGACCTCCACGAGGCGACCCCGGGCGACAGTACCGACGTCTACTACGTCGACACCGGCGCCTACGGCACGGCGAACTACGGGACCGTCTACATCCTCGATACCGAGCGCCCGGCGGTCGTCGACACCGGAACCGGAAAGCGGTACGACCTCGTCCTCGATGCGATGGCAGAACTCGGCATCACTCCACAGGAACTGGACTGCATCGTTCCCACGCACGTCCACCTCGACCACGCCGGCGGGGCGGGCTACCTCGCCGAGGAGTGCCCGAATGCGGACGTCTACGTCCACGAGATCGGCGCACACCACCTCGTCGAGCCCGGCCGCCTCTGGGAGGGGACACAGGCCGCCGTCGGCGACCTCATCGAACACTACGCGGAGCCGAAGCCGATCGACGAGGACAGGATCGTCGAACTGTCCGGCGGGGACACCGTCGACGTCGGCGACCGGGCGCTCGCGGCCCACCACGTCCCCGGCCACGCGCCCCACCAGCTCGCATTCTACGACCCCGTCTCCGACGGCGTCTTCACCGCCGACGCCGCCGGCAGCTACGCCCCCGGACTCGAGGCCCCCTACCCCGAGACCCCGCCGCCGAACTTCGACCTCGATCAGTGTCTCGCTGACGTCGAGACGCTCCGGGAACTCGACCCCGAGGCGCTGTATTTCGGGCACTTCGGCGCCTGGGAGACGGGGACCCTCCTCGAGGAGACGGCCGAGGAACTCGAGGCGTGGGTCGAGGACGTCCGGTCTGCTCGGGAGGAGTTCGAGGACGACGAGGCGGTCGTCGAGCACTTCGTCGACCGGACGGGTGCAGACGTGCGCCCCGACTCCGTCGAGGTGTGGGGTGAGTCGACAGCTCGCTCGAAGATTGCGATGAACGTCAGCGGCGTGTTGCGGTATCTCGACGGCCAGTAGTCCCGCACCAGAGCGATTATACCGCACCTCGTTGTTGGTTGATTCGGCATGTCTGAGCGACACACACCAGAGTCCGGGCTCCGAGTGAAGCCGATCCGACGACACCCGGGCGGTGAGCGGGCGTGAGCGACGACCGCACGCGCAGTTACTGGGGCTGGGGCTACGAGGAGGACCACCCCGGCGACGAGCGCATCGCAGACCTCAAAGAGCGCCTCGAAACGGAGTTCGACTTCCCGGAACTGGACGTCGTCGACGCGCCGGAGCTCGCGGACGTCGAGGTACCCGACCCCCGGATCGACCCGCCAGCCGATCTCGACTTCTGTACCCAGGACAGGCGCAGTCGCGTCCACCACACCTACGGCGACGCCTACCGGGACAAGGTGCGGAGCCTCCGCGGGGATTTCGCGTCCGCACCCGACGTCGTCGCCAGGCCCAAATCGGAGACAGACGTCGCGGATCTGCTCGCCTGGGCCACCGAGGCCGGCGTCGCGGTCATCCCCTTCGGCGGCGGGACGAGCGTCGTCGGGGGCATCGAGGGCGACGTCGGCGAGGGGTTTGCCGGCGTCGTCTCGCTCGATACCCGCGAGATGGACGCAATTGTCGAGGTCGACAAACAGTCCCGCCGGGCGCGCATCCAGGCGGGGGCGCTGGGCCCCCAGATTCAGGACGGCCTCGCAGAGTACGGCTACCAGCTGCGCCACTACCCCCAGTCCTACGAGTTCTCGACGTTGGGCGGGTGGATCGCCACACACGCCGGCGGCCACTTCGCGACCGACTACACCCACATCGACGACTTCGTGGAAAACGCACGGATGGTCACGCCCTCCGGCACCGTCGAGACCAGGGAGGTCCCCCGCACCGCCGCCGGCCCGAAGAACAACCACTTCATCCTCGGCTCTGAGGGCTCGCTTGGCGTCATCACCGAGGCCTGGATGCAGGTCCAGCCCCGCCCGGAGGGCCGGTCGCGGGCGACGGTCCACTTCGCGGACTTCGACGACGCGGTCGATGCGACCCGCGAGATCGCACAGGCCCGCCTCTCGCCGGCGAACTGCCGGCTGCTGGATCGCAACGAGTCCCACCTCTTCGAGGTCGCCGAGGGCGACGACCACCTGCTCTTCCTCGGCTTCGAGTCGCTTCGCGAGTCCGGGTCGACCCGGGAGAACCTCCGGCAGGCACTCGACATCTGCGAGGCGTACGGCGGCGAGTGCCCCCGCGGCCCGATCCACGGCGACCGCGAGACAGACGAGGAGACGCCGGAGGACCGCTGGCGGGAGGCCTTCATCGGGGCACCCTACGTCTGGGACGCGCTCGTCCGGATGGGCGTCATCTTCGACACCTTCGAGACGGCCATCACCTGGGACCGCTTCGACGACCTCTATCAGGACATCTACGACGGCGTCGGCGAGGCGATGGAGGAGGCCTGCGGGACCGGCCACGTCTCCTGTCGGTTCACCCACGTCTACCCCGACGGGCCGGCCCCCTACTTCACCTTCATGGCCCCGGCCGAACGCGGGAACGAACTCGACCAGTGGCGACAGATCAAGCGGACGGCCTCGGATATCCTCGAAGAACACGGCGCGACGATCACCCACCACCACGCGGTGGGCCGGGTCCACCAGGAGTGGTACGAGCGCGAGACAGCCGACTTCCAGGCGTCGCTGGCGGCGATCAAGGACGTCTTCGACCCGGCCGGAATCATGAACCCCGGCGTGTTGATCGATCGGACCGAGTAGCGGGATTCCGTCCGGCGATTCCGGACTGCTCGTCGGGCGGAAGCCGGGCGTTTAATACGTTCCCGCCTCGACGTCGGGAAGGCATGGAGGTGTCGTCGTGGCCGCGAGCGAACTGATACTGCTGGTCGCCGGCATCATCGCTCTCGGGGTCATCGCGCAGGTGCTGGCAAGTCGGTTCGAGGTCCCGAGCATCATCTTCTACCTCGCCGCCGGCATCGCGCTGGGTCCCGAGGGTGCCGGCCTCGTCACCCCGGAGGCGTTCGGCGATGCCCTGCCGGCGATCGTCGGCCTGGCGGTCGCGATCATCGTCTTCGAGGGGGCCTTTCACCTCAAGATCGACCGTCTTGGGGCAGCTCCGAGCGCGACGCTGCGTCTCGTCACCGTCGGCGCGGCCATCGCGCTCGTCGGGACCGCCGTCGCAGTCCGGTTCGCGCTCGACACGAGGTGGCCGCTCGCGTTGCTGATCGGCGCGTTGCTGATCGCGACCGGCCCGACAGTCATCACGCCGATCCTGAAGGTCGTGCCCGTGCGCGACCGGGTGGCGACGGCCCTGGAGACCGAGGGCATCGTCAACGACGTGACCGCGGCTATCCTCGCCGTCGTGTTCTTCGAGGTCGTCAACCCCCGGGCGTCGGAGATCGGCCTCCTCGTCGATTTTACCTCGCGGCTCGGGACCGGCGTCGTCGTCGGAATCGCCGTCGCCGGCGTCGTCTACTATCTGATCCAGTACGTCGACCTCTCGCCGGGGAGTGCGCCACAGAACGCCCGGCTGCTCGTCCTCGCGGGGGCGCTGGTCGCCTTCGCCGTCGCCAACGCACAGCTCGAAGAGGCGGGCGTCGCCGCGGCCGCGACCGCCGGCGTCCTGCTGGGCAACGCCGACATCCCCTACGAGGCCGACGTCACCGACTTCAAAGGCGACATCACGCTGCTCGTGCTCTCTTTTGTGTTCATCGCCCTCGCCGCCCTGCTGCGGATCGACGTCCTGCTGGAACAGATCACCGGCAAGCTGCTGGTCGTCGCGGCCGTCGTTTTGCTGATCCGCCCTCTGCTGGTGTTTGTCTCGACGACCGGGGACCGGCTTACCTTCCAGGAACGGGTCTTTATCAGCTCTGTGGGGCCGCGGGGAATCATCCCCGCGTCGGTCGCGACGCTATTTGCCGTCGAACTGCGGGCACAGGCCTCGGAACTCGAAGCCGAGGCGGCAGCCACGAGCGGGGCCGAAGCGGGCGAACTCGCCCAGCAGGCCGCGCTGCTCGCGAACCAGGCCGACATCCTCGTGGGAACCGTCTTTCTGGTCATTCTCATCACGGTCGTCTTCGAGGGCGGTCTGGCGCGACACATCGCCGAATACCTGGACGTGATACCGATGCGAGTCATCATCGTCGGAGGCGGCACGGTGGGGCGTGCCCTCACCACCCGCCTCGAAGACCGTAGAGAGAACGTCGTCCTCGTCGAGGAGAACATCGAGGTAATAGAGCGCACCCGCAACGAGGGGTTCACCGTCGAAGCGGGGGATGGAACCGACACCGACGTCCTGCGGTCGGCAGGCGCCGAGAACGCGAAGACGATCGTCGCAGCGACCGGCGACGACGACGTGAACCTGCTGATCGCACAGCTGGCAAGTGCCACGTTCGACATCGAGGACGTCATCACCCGGGTCAACAACCCGGACAACGTCGACGCCTTCGAGGAACTCGGCGTCGAGACGATCGACTCGCCGATGGCGACGGCGTGGGCTATCGACAACCAGATCGAGCGACCGGCACTGGCTCACTGGATGACCGACCTCGACCGGTTCGGCGACGTCCAGGAAGTGGAGGTCGGAAACAGCGCGGTTGTGGGGCAATCGGTCGAGGAGATACACCCGGAACTCCCCGAAACCTGTCGCATCATACTCGTGACCCGCGAGGGGGAGACCGTGGTCCCAGACGGCGACTACGCCATCCAGCGAGGCGACAGGGTTACGATCATCGGCGAACACGACGCCGTCCGGGAAGCGATGGAGATGTGTCGCGGCTAGTCCGTCCCGACGAGTCGGTCACTGGCCCCGCGAAAATCAGACTCCGGGAACCTGGTCCTCGGCTTCGAGGAGTTCGTGGTACCGGTTGCGGATGGTGACCTCGGAGATGTTGGCGACCTCCGAGACCTGGCTCTGGGTGACCTTCTCGTTTGTCAGCAGGGAGGCAGCGTAGACGGCCGCGGCCGCGAGGCCGACCGGTGACTTCCCGGAGTGGACGCCCTCCTCCTTGGCGTTCTTGAGGAGGTGGCGGGCGCGGCGCTCGACCTCCTCGGAGAGGTCGAGGTCGGAGGTGAACCGTGGAACGTAGCTCTCGGGATCGGCGGGCTTGATTTCGAGGCTCAGCTCCCGGACCACGTACCGGTAGGTGCGTGCGATCTCGTCTTTCTCCACCCGGGAGACGGTGGCGATTTCGTCGAGCGAGCGGGGGGTGCCGGCCTGTCGGGCGGCGGCGTAGAGTGATGCGGTGGCGACGCCTTCGATCGAGCGCCCGGGCAGCAGATCCTCGTCGAGTGCGCGCCGATAGATGACGCTTGCCGTCTCGCGAACGTTTTCGGGGAGGCCCAGCGCGGAGGCCATGCGGTCGATCTCGCCCAGCGCCTGCTTGAGGTTGCGCTCCTTGGAGTCGCGGGTGCGAAAGCGCTCGTTCCAGGTGCGCAGGCGCTGCATTTTCTCGCGCTGGCGCGACGACAGGGCGTTGCCGTAGGCGTCCTTGTTCTGCCAGCCGATGTTCGTCGACAGGCCCTTGTCGTGCATCATGTTCGTCGTCGGCGCGCCGACGCGCGATTTCTCGTCTTTCTCCTTGGAGTCGAAGGCCCGCCACTCGGGGCCGGGGTCGATCTCGTCCTCCTCGACGACGAGGCCGCACTCGCTACAGACTGTCTCGCCGCGCTCGGAGTCTGATACCAGGCTGCCGCCACACTCGGGGCAGACGAGTTTCTCCTCGCCGTCGTCGTGCTGTTCGTCCTCGGTCTCGCGGTCGCGCTCGCGCGTGTTCCGTCTCGTGGTGGTATCTGTCATTTTGGACTGGGGGTGTCGGGAGAGTACCCGGAAAACGCTTGAATGCGTTATTGTGTTGGTGCTGTGGCGACTTAAGTTCTTCGCCCGTTCACGGGATGTTCCGTCCGATTTCGACCCAGAGCTATCGAAACCCTTACCGACAGTCCCCCACTGCCGGCAGGTATGAGCGACGCCCGCGTCGACCCCGAGGAGGTCCGCCACGTTGCGGGGCTCGCACGCGTCCACCTCGACGACGAGGAGGTCGAACTGTTCGCCGAGCAGTTCGCCGACATCCTCGCGTACTTCGAGACGCTCGACGAGGTACCCGAAATCGAGCGCGAGCCAGAACTGACCAACGTCATGCGCCCCGACGAGGAACGCGACTCCCTCTCACAGGAGAAGGCGCTGCAAAACGCCCCGGAGTCTGAGGACGGCCACTTCAAGGGCCCCCGGGTCTCCTGACCCCATGACCTACAACGGCTACATCACCGAGGAGCGCATCGAGGGTGCCGCGGACGGCTCACTCGCCGGCCGGACCGTCGCGGTCAAGGACAACATCTCGACCGACGGTGTCCGGACGACCTGCGGATCAGCGATGCTCGAGGGGTACGTCCCGCCGTACGACGCCACCGTCGTCGAGCGCCTGAAGGACGCCGGCGCGACGATCCCCGGCAAGACCAACATGGACGAGTTCGGGATGGGCACGACGACCGAAACCTCGGCCTTTGGCCCCGTGGAGAATCCAGCCGCGGAGGGGCACGTCCCCGGCGGCTCCTCGGGCGGCTCGGCAGCGGTTGTCGCGGCCGGCGACGCCGACCTCGCGCTCGGGAGCGACACGGGCGGCTCGGTCCGATGCCCGGCCGCATTCTGTGGCGTCGTCGGCATCAAGCCCACCTACGGCCTCGTCTCCCGGTACGGCCTCGTCGCCTACGCGAACAGCCTAGAACAGATCGGGCCGATTGCCCCCACCGTCGAGGCGGCCGCCGAACTGCTCGGAGTAATCGCCGGCCCGGACGACCGCGACGCGACCACCCGGGACGCACGCGAGCACGGGACAGACTACGAGTTTGCCGCGGCGGCCGACGGCGACGTCGATGGGATGGAGGTTGGCGTCCCGACAGAACTGGTCGAGGGCGCCGACGAGGGCGTCGTCGAGCAGTTCTGGGCCGCGATCGACGACCTCGAAGCGCAGGGTGCCAGCTACCACGAGGTCGACCTCCCCAGCCTCGAACACGCCGTCGAGGCCTACTACGTCATCGCAATGAGCGAGGCCTCTTCCAATCTGGCACGCTTCGACGGGGTGCGATACGGCACCTCTGGGGGGTACGACGGCGACTGGAACGAGACCTTCGCCCGGGCACGCGAGGAGGGTTTCGGCCCCGAAGTCAAGCGGCGGATCCTGCTGGGAACGTACGCGCTCTCGGCGGGCTATCAGGACAAGTACTACAAGAAGGCACAGGATGCCCGCGCCTGGGTCAAGCAGGACTTCGACGAGGCGCTTTCCGACGCGGACGTCCTGGCCTCGCCGACGATGCCGGTGGCGCCCTTCGAGCGCGGCGAGAGCCTCGTCGATCCGCTGAAGATGTACCTCGCCGACGCCAATACGACGCCGGTGAATCTCGCGAACCTCCCGGCCATCTCGGTCCCTGCCGGGGAGACCGACGACGGCCTCCCCGTTGGGCTGCAACTCGTCGGCCCCGCGTTCGGGGAGAAGGCGATCATCAGGGCCGGCAGCGCGCTGGCCTGACCTCCGGACATCCCGGCCCTGCCCGGATACGGTCACCACGCGCCCGGAGCGGTCACAACCGACAAGATGGTCCAGACCGAACTGGCCGTATCCTAGCCGTGGTCCGAGATGACTGAGGACGCGCACATACCGGCCGACGAGTTCGCCAGCGCGCTCGCGGGCCTCGACGTGGAGGCGCTTGCCGCGTTCGTCGGCGCTGTCTGGGCAGGGACGGCCGAGGAGGTGACTGTCGTTCCGCCCGTCATCACCGTCCAGAAGACCGACGAGCGGATCAGGCTGGTCGCCGTGGCGGGCCGCTCAGACCCACCCGTCGACACCGAGGGCATCGATGCGGTCGTGACGGCCGACGACGGGTCGGTCGGAGAGGAGGTGCCAATCGTCGGGCCAGCCGAACTCCGGAAACGGCTCCTGTACGGGCTGGCCCCCGCCGAGGCCGACGCGCTCTGTGAGCGGTTTCTCGGCGTCCCCGCGCGCTCGCAGTCCTACGCTTCGGACTCTCAATCCGACGATACGCCCGGCCACGACAGCCCGGGGAACCGGCACGTCGGAGCGGGCCCACTCGAGCAGGTCGGAAACGGATTCGGTCGCTTACAGGGGACACACCTGGCTGCGGCTCTCGTTGTCGCCCTTCTCCTGCTCGCTGTGGGCGGCGTGACCGGTCCCGTCGCGGAGCAGGCGGGGGATGGCGGCGACGGAACCGACAGCGAACTGGCGACAGCAACTCCCGTCACCGCGGAACCGGACGGTGAGGAAGCTGTCCCCGGGGGCACACCGACTCCGACGGTGATAGCGAACGTGACGAACTCCGGGCGGGTCGCGGGGAACGGTTCGGTCGATCCCGACTGGGGCGAGGTCGGCGCGGAGCGGTACGACGATCTTGAGCCGACCTGCAACCGGTCGTACCTCCACGTCGTCCAGATCCAGATGAACGCGCTGAAGTACAACGACCCGGAGACCGACGACGGGATCAGAACGGTCCGGCGATTCGCGTCGCCGCGCAACCGCGAGGCCGTCGGCTCCTTCGAGCAGTTCGTCGGGATAATCGAGAGCCAGTCGTACGCCCCGATGCTCTCCTACGACAGCGTCACCTATACCCCCTCCCGGACCGGACAGGACACCGCCAGTGTCCGGGTCACGACCCGGGAAAACGGGACCGTGACGGGGCAGTACGAGTTCCGCCTCAGAAAGCAGGGTGGCGGGAAGTACGACGGCTGCTGGATGACCGACGGCGTGCAGTCGCTGCTGTCCGGGTCCGGGCCCACGGAGTGAGACATATACCGGTCGACGTAAGCCCTGATACTTTCAGCCGGGAACAGTCCGGCTGAGACGTATCAAAAGTTACGTCGACCGGTATATATCCCCGGCGGCCGGAGGGGGCGTATGCGCGTCGAGAACAGCTTCATTCCGGTCCGTGGCGTGGGCGAGCGGACAGAGAGAAAGCTCTGGCGACGCGGTGTGCAGACGTGGGACGACTTCGACGGGTCCGTGCCGGGGCCCGCTTCCCCGGACCGGGTCTACGAGTTCATCGACACCGCGGAAGACCGCCTCGACGCGGGCGACGCGCAGTTTTTCGCGGAGACGTTCCCCTCCGGCTGTCAGTGGCGCCTCTACGAGAACTTCCGGGATGGGGCCTGCTTTCTGGACATCGAGACGACGGGGCTGAGTGCGCACCGCGACGACGTGACCGTCGTCAGCTGTCACCGCGACGGGGACACACGGACGTACGTCCGCGGGCGTGACCTGACGGGTGAGCAACTCGCAGGCGAACTGGCCGACGCCCGCCTCCTCGTCACGTTCAACGGGAAGCGCTTCGACGCCCCCTTCCTCGAGGAGTCGTTCGACCTCGACGTCGACCTTCCGCACATCGATCTCATGTATCCGTGCCGCCGGCTGGATCTGACGGGTGGGCTCAAGGAGATCGAGCGGACTCTCGACATCGATCGGGACAGGCCCGACCTGTCCGGGACGGACGCAGTCCGCCTCTGGCGCGAGTACGAGCGCGGCGACGAGGGCGCCCTGGAGACGCTGGTCTCGTACAACCGCGACGACACCGAGAACATGCGCCGACTTCTCGACATCGTGACCGGCCGCCTCCACGAGAGCGTGTTCGAGGCACCGGTCGAGGAATATACTGACGGACGGAACGGTTGAGAGAGTTCGCCACAGCCGTGTCCGGCGAACATCTATCAGGGCTTCCGTCCGCCAGTATAGGCAACGAACCGTCGTCGATCCCGAACAGCCCACAGAATCGGGTATCAGCCCCTATCGCCCGTACCCACGCCTTTTATACGCGAATCGTCTACGTTCGGGTATGAGCGATACAGCAGAGCGGGTCGCACTCCCCTGTCCGGCTTGCTCGCCCGACCTGGAGACGGTCCACGAGGTGCTCAGCCCAGGCGGGCAGGCGACGGTCCGGTGTAGCGAGTGTGGCCACGTCCACAAGAAATCCCTTCCCGAAGAGAGGACGATCGAGCGGCAGGTCGTCGTCTCCCAGGGCGGCGAGTCGTTCACCGCCACCGCCGACGCGCCCGCCGGCGAGACGCTGGCGGTCGGCGAGGAGTTCCTCCTCGAAACCGAGGAGGCGATCATGACAGTCCGCATCACGAGCCTCGAAGTCGACGGCGGACGCGTCGCGGAGGCCATCGCGGAGGACGTCGAAACGGTCTGGACCCGCGCAGTCGGGAACGTCAGCGTGAATGTCACGGCCCACCCCAAGGGTGGGGACCACGACGAGACGCGGGGCTTCGACCTGCAGATCCCCGGCGACTACGAGTTCACCGTCGGCGAGACCGAGGAACTCGGCGGCGAGGAGGTCACCGTCGAGGGGATACTCGTCCGCGACGACGCGACCGGCTACGACTTCGAGCAACTCGACCACGACGGCGACACTGTCCTCGCGAAGGACGTCAAACGGCTCTACGCCAGAGACGAGTCGACCAGCGCGTGGTCGGCCTGGTAGCATGAGCCAGTTCGAGAACGAACGGGCGGCGCTGGCCGACCGCCTGGCCCGCCGGGAAGATATCGACCCGACGACGACCGAGGCGATGCGGACCGTGCCGCGACACCTGTTCGTCCCCGAGGGCAGGCGCGAGTCGGCCTACCAGGACACGCCCCTCCCCATCGGCGAGGGACAGACGATCAGCGCCCCTCATATGGTCGCCATCATGACCGATCTGCTCGATCTTCGAGCGGGCGACGAGGTTCTCGAGGTCGGGACCGGGTGCGGATATCACGCCGCGGTCACCGCGGAGGCCGTCGGCGCCGAGAACGTCTACAGCGTCGAGTACCACGAGCGGCTGGCCAGCGACGCCCGTGAGAACCTCGAGGCGGCCGGCTACGGCGGCGTGTCGGTCCGGGTCGGCGATGGGAAGGAGGGCTGGCCTCAAAACGCCCCCTACGACCGGGCGTACCTGACGTGTGCCGCCGAGGGGTTCCCGCCGGCAGTCGTCGATCAGATCCGGACCGGCGGTATCGTTCTCGCACCCGTCGGGGCGACCCGGCAGGTGCTCGTTCGTGGGCGAAAGCGCGCAGACGGGTCGCTGGAGCGCGACCGGCACGGGGGCGTCCGGTTCGTCCCGCTGCAGTGAGACGTTGCGGTTGATTCATTACCGTCGGGGACAACCATCACCCATGGACCCCGCGGTGTTGCGGGACGACATGGTCGACAGCCTGGAACACGAGAGCAAGGGCTGTGTCCACAGCGAGGGGGTCTCCGTCGCCATGCGCGCGGTTCCACGCCACGAGTTCGTCGACGACGAGCGCGGGGCCTACGCCGACCGCGCGTTCGAACGGCTCGGCACGCGCGTCCTCGCACCCAGCACCGCCGCTCGACTGTTCGAGGCTCTCTCGCCGGAGCCCGACGACTCCGTTCTGGTCGTGGGCGCCGGCGTGGGCTACACCGCGGCCGTCCTCGCGGAGATTGTCGGCGGCCGCTCGGTCCAGGCAATCGACATCACCCGACGGCTGGTCTACGACGCCCGGTCGAACCTCGCCCGGGCCGGCTACGAAGGCGTCCTCGTCGACTGCCGGGACGGCGCCAGTGGCTTTCCCGAGTACGCCCCCTACGACCGGATTCTGCTGGAGGCGGCCGCTGTCAGTCCCCCCAAGGCGCTGCTCGACCAGCTCGCCCCCGGCGGGCGGCTGGTGATGCCACTCGGCGCTCACGAGCAGACGCTGGCCGTCGTCGACCGGGACGGCGACGTCGAGCGGCTCGGGTCGTGTGCGTTCGACCCGATGCTCGTCGAGGGCGAACAGGTCGACACCGTCGAGCGCAACCGCACCCGCCGGGAGGACCGCGAGTTCGCAGAGCGTGACGCTCGCCGGCGCAAGGGCTGGGAGCTCGACTGGATCGACTGGGAGCGCGAGACGACGACCCGCTAGCTGTCGACCACCAGCAACCCGGTGTTCTCCCTCCGGTCGTCGTACTCGCCGCTGGGCGGCTTCACGTCGAACTCGACTGTCCCCTCCGCCTGGTTCGGCCCGAGCTGTGGATCAAGGCTCAGCGACGCTGTCCCGTTGTACCCCGTCTCGGCTGTCGAGAGCCCGTCGATGCGGGCGTCGCCGCTCTTTGCGATGATCGTGGCGTTCGCGACCGGTTCGCCCTCTGGATCGACGACGGTCACGGTGACGTCGGTCGGCCCGGGCTCGACGATCTCCGGTTCCGGCCGGACGTCGAGTTCGCTCACGCCGAGTGATCCCAGCCCCGAGATCGTGTTCATCATGACACTCAGGCTGGCAACCCCGACGACGAGGGCGATGACCAGCCGGATCGGCAACCCTTCGATGGCGCGTTCGTCGCGCCGGAAACTTCTCTCTGGCACGGTCGGGGGTGGTCCGGCCATCACTCTTAAAGTCTCGTCCCCGATCCGGAATCGAAAGCGGCGAATGGCTGCGTTCCGTCGCCCGGAACGATGACGACACGGCCGCAGCTGCTCGACCGCGTCGAACCGCTCGCTCTCGTCGCAGTCGGCGGGTTCGTCGGTGCAGCTCTCAGGCACGCGGTCACGCTCTCTCTGCCCTCGTCGTTCCCCTGGGGGACGCTGGCCACAAACGTCGTGGGCTGCTTTCTGCTCGGAGTCTTGCTGTACGAGCGTCACCTCGCCGACCGGCTGAGCGTCGAGACGCGGCTCGTCCTCGGCACCGGCTTTTGCTCGTCGTTTACGACCTACAGCACGTTCGCCACAGAGACGGTCGGCCTGGGACCACAGCTCGCGGCTGCGAACGTGGCGGCCAACTACGCTCTCGGCTTTCTCGCCGTAATGTTCGGCCAGATCGTCGCGAGGTGGGTCTCGTGAATCCCCTGCTGCTCGTCGGCGTCGGCGGCGTGGCCGGCGCGCTCGCTCGCCACCTCCTCGGCGAGCGCATCGAAACCCGCATCGTCGACACTCTCGCCGTCAACGTTCTCGGGAGCCTCGTCCTCGGGGCCCTGCTCGCCGCGCCGGTCGGGGAGTCGGTGCTGTTCCTGGCCGGGACTGGCTTCTGTGGCGCGTTCACGACCTTCTCGACCTTTGCCTTCGAGACGGTCCGTCTCGCAGAAACCGGAGAGCCGGCACGGGCACTCGCCAACGCCGCCGTCAACCTCGTCGGCGCCGTCGGCGCAGTTTTTCTCGGCGCAGCGCTCGCCGGCCTCCTGTGAGAGCCCGCCCGCAGACGCGGCTTTCAAACCAGCGGCACCCGAGAATCGGGTATGGACCCAGAGACGCTGCGCGCGGACATTCCCGCGCTTGATGATTGCGTGTTCCTCAACACGGGCGCGAGCGGGCCGAGCCCCCGCCGCGTGACCGACGCCGTCGCCGGCTTCCAGGAGCGCCACAAGCACGACGCGCCCTGTGGCAACGGGATGTACGAGACTGCCTCCCGGGCACGCGAGAGCACCCGCGAAGCTGTCGCCGGCTTCGTCGGGGCCGACGCCGGCGAGATAGCGCTCACCCGGAACACCGTCGAGGGCATCAACCACGTCTCGACCGGCATCGACTGGGAGCCGGGTGACATCGTCGTGCGGACGGACCTCGAACACCCCGCGGGGAATCTCCCCTGGGAGCGGATGGCCGACCTCCACGGGATCGAGGTCCACGAACTCGCGACCGAACGGGGTCGGATCGACCGCGACGCGCTGAAAGACGCCGTCGCCGACGCCCGCCTCCTCTGTCTGAGCTCCATCTCCTGGAACTACGGCACGCGCCTGCCCGTCGCCGAGGCCGTCGAGATCGCCCACGACGCCGGGGCGCTCGTGCTCGTCGACGCCGTGCAGTCGCCGGGACAGGCCCCGATCGATGTCACCGAGTGGGGTGCGGACTTTGTCGTAGCGTCCGGTCACAAGTGGCTGCTCGGCGTCTGGGGATCGGGCTTTCTGTACGTCGACAGCGACGCGCTCGATACGCTTCGCCCGCAGCGGATCGGCTACTTCTCGGTCACCCGCGAGCCCGACGAGGGTTACGAGTTCGCCCCCGACGCCAGCCGGTTCGAACTCGGGACGACCGCAATTGCGCCCTACGTTGGCCTCGAAACGAGTGTCGACCTCTTCGAAGACATCGGGCTCGAGACCGTCCAGTCGCGGATCGGCCGGCTGACCGCCCGGCTGAAGGAGGGGCTCGGCGACCGCCTGCTGACCCCTCCCGACTCTGAGTCCGGGCTCGTCTCGTTCAGTGCAGAGGATCCAGACGCCACCGCCGAGCGCCTCGCCGCCGAAGGGGTCCGAATCCGCTCGATTCCGGATCCGCACGCGTGCCGGGCGTCGGTTCACGCGTTCAACACGGCCGAGGACGTGGACAGGCTGCTTGCCGCGCTCTGACAGGCCGTGCCAGCTATTCGTCGCCGACTGGTTTGCGCCGGAGTTCGTCGATGCGGTCCCGGAGCTGACCGAGTTCCGATTCCAGCTGTTCGCGGCGGTCGATGAGTTCGCTCAGCTCGTCCGTGTTCACGGAGTGGTCCTGGTCGAGAGCGGCCTCTAAGGCGTCGTTCGTCGCCTGCACGAGGTAACTCGCCGACTGGAGGACTTCCTGGGGCGACCCGCGCGAGTCGTGGAGTGCGACGTCCCCGGAGTAGGCGGTGTAGGCGATCAGCGGCACCTCCTCCTCGGCGTGGTAGCTCGTCGTCACGTCTATCCCGGTCATCGGGTTCCGGCGGTCGTTTGCAACCTCCATCCGGACGATGCCGAACGGGTCGGCCAGCGTCGGGTACGTCTCCGCGAGGTCGCGGAGTTTGTCCGCGGCCCCGACGCCGAGCTGGGACTCGACGTCGCCGAAGAAGTGCTTCGAGTTCGTCAGTGCGAGTGCGACCGTAAAGAAGACGCCCCGGTCGTTCTCGGCCAGCATCCTGATCCGGTCGCGGACCTCCTCGTGTTCCCCCTCGATGGACAGCCGCTCGAGGTCGTCGAGCAGCGCCCGCGTCCCGCGCTCGCGTCGCAGGAACTCCTCGACGATCGCCCCCGGCATCTCGCTGCCGTCCACGTGGTCCATACGACCCCTTCGCGCCCCGAAACTAAACCGTTTGCCGAACAGATCCGGATCCAGGTCACCGCTCCGCGCGGTACGTGACGACTTCGAGGTCCCCCTCGAGTCTGTGTCGTTCGGTCTCGTCCCACCGGTCGTCGTCGTGGCCCGGCCAGTACGTGTCGCCCTCGCAAGCCTCGGGAATCCGCGTCACGACGAGCCGGTCGGCACGGGACAACAGCTGCCGGTAGACGGTCTGACCGCCGATCACGTACGCCGTCTCCGCGCCGGTTTCGCGCGCGGCGTCGAGGGCTTCGTCGATCCCTGCCGTCACGATCACGCCCTCGGGGACGTCGGGGTCACTCGTGCTGAGGACGATGTTGGTCCGGCCGGGGAGTGGCCCGTCCAGCCGGTCGACGATGCTCTCGAAGGTGCGCCGGCCGGCGATGACCGGGTGACCCATCGTCTCCCGCTTGAAATACCGGAGGTCGGCGGGGTAGTGCCAGGGGATGTCGCCGTCGGCGCCGATGACCCCGTTCTCCGCGACGGCGACGATAATCGCGACCTCCATCATTCTGCCACGTCGAAGCCGAGGCCGCCGTACCCCTCGTAGCCCCGGAGGGCGATGTCGTCGTATGCCAGTTCGTCGAGCGAGTCCGCTTCGATCTCGATCTTCGGCTGCTCCAGCGGTTCGCGGGCCAGCTGTTCCAGGAGCCCCGGCACGTGGTCGTAGCCGTACTCGTGGCTCGCCGGATCGACGTCGCCCCCGGGTTCGGGCGGGGCTTCCGAGAGCAGCCACGTCCGGACGTCGCGGTACTCCTCGCGGCGCTCGACGGCGGCGAGTCGTTCCTGCAACTCGGCGAGGTTGTCGGCGTACCACGCGCCGCGCTCGCCCTTCCCGCAGTAGACGTGCGCGTCGACGTGTGTGTGCGCGAACGTCCCGGGTTCGATGTCAGTCACCGACGCGACGACCTTTGCCAGGAGGGCGTAGGCGGCGATGTTGAAGGGGACGCCGAGCGTGATGTCGGCGCTCCGCTGGGTGAGGTGGCAGTTCAGCCGGCCACCCTGGACGTTGAAGACGAACGTGTAGTGACATGGCGGCAGGGCCGAGACGGCGGCGTTTGCCGGGTGCCAGGCCGAGACGACGAGCCGCCGTGAGCGCCGGTCGCGGTCGGGGTTGTCCCCCGAGAGCGTGTCCACGACGTAGGCCAGTTGATCGAAGACGAGCGCCCCCGCCGCCTCGTCGCGGGACACCCACGGGCAGTCGGTTCCGGCCCAGGCCTCGCCCGGCAGTTGCGCTCCGGATTCCGGGACGGGAAAGCGCCGCCAGAACCGCCCGTAGGCGCTCGGGAGCCGCCCCTCCTCGTCGGCCCAGGCGTCCCAGATACCCGTCTTCTCGCTGAGCCTCCGGACGTGGTGTTCGCCGGAGATGTACCAGACGAGTTCATAGAGCAGCGAGTCCCACCGGAACGTATCCATCTCCTTCGTCGTCAACAGCGGGTACGAGTCGGCGATATCGCACTCGTAGTACTCGCCGAAGGTCGCGATCGTGTCCGCCTCGGTGCGGTTTGGCTTGTAGGTGCCCTTGGTGAGGGCGTTCCGAACCAGGGCGTGGTACGCCTCCATCTGTTGGGCCTTCATACCGGCCAGACGTATTTATATTCCCGCGGTCGTCGTCTTCTGACACGACCGAAGCGTACAGAGCATTCGAAATTGCGCCGTATGGGTGTCATACTGATACCCTCTCCCGTCCCAGTGTGTGTATGGTTCCGTTGGTACCAGCGTTCGTCGGATTGCCCGGTGGCCCAGAAATGATAATCATCCTCGCGATCGTCGTGTTACTGTTCGGCGCGAACAAACTCCCGTCTCTCGCCCGCTCGTCGGGCGAAGCTATCGGTGAGTTCAAAAAGGGTCGTGAGGACATCGAAAACGAACTTCGCGAAGCGGCAGGAACCGACTCTATCACCGACGAGGAATCGAGCGAAACCGCGTGATACTGACGGCTATCAGCCTGTGACCAATCTCGACTCCCCGCCGGGTCGAAGGGATAGCCATCAGTACGACTCGTCGCGCCCATCGTCTGTCGGCTCCTGCTCCAGCGTTTCTATCGGTGGAACGAGCGGCTCAGATGGTGCGACAGCGGCCGTCCGGTTGCGTTTCCTGTCGAGGAGTGTCTGATACCCCGCCGTTGCAGTGATCGACACCGCCGCGGCGGCGGCGTAGACGTGCCCGTCGATGGTGGAAAATGGGGTGAAACCCAGGCCCGCGATCGTAACAAGCCCTGTCAGTACGCTCCCGAGTGCGAGATAGATCAAGTTCCACTGCAGGTGGTCGTCTCGATCGTTGTAGAGGTACGTGTCGAACTCCGCGATCATGTCCGTCAGCGTCACGATCCCCCGGTTGTCGTATTCGACGACACCGAACGCATCCATCTTCGGGAGATGGGTCTGGTGCAGCGCCGTGTAGAGGCGCTTTCGCTCCTTGGAACGTACCTCGCCCCGTTCGCAGCCTTGCTCCCAGGCCGCCAGCTGCTCCGAGAGGTCGCGTATCGTCATGCCGTCGTCGGTCTGGCGGAGACAGTGCATAACGTAACGACGCCGCCGATTACTGAGTGTCGCGAAGATCGTCTCTGTCGAGAGCGGTCCGCTGCCAGGTTTGTCCCGATCCACTGTTTGTCTCTCCTGTTCGAATGAATCCATTCGGCCACCACCTAGTAGTTATTATTTAAGTATAATAAAGATAGAGGTATTAACAATATAGTCATCTAAATGAATAAATAAGATACATGACTGGCCTGCCAGAACTCCCGTTTCCCATCATTTATCGTAAATTTTACTAGAGATGGAGCGGCACGAAGAGAATACCTATTTACTGGCGTGCCTTCCGCAGTAGCAGGCTCCGATTGACAACCGGTACACTGCATGAATAAAAAATCCATCGCCGGGTGCCCGGTGCGACTTCGCCGCCCCGAGTACACCGGCAGAAACCGGTGTCCGCCCTGTACCATTGTCAATCTGGCTCTCGCGGCAGTTCTCACCGGCGTGGTTGCTCTGCTGTCAGTGCCTGCGGGGGTCGGCACTGCCGTGATCGCCGTCACGCTCATTTATTTTCGCGGCTATCTCGTCCCTGGCACGCCCGAACTGATACTGACGGCTATAACTTCGTGAAGATATTCGACCCCCCGGGGGGTCGAAATCGCTCACGGGCTTATAGCCGTTAGTATGACCAAACGGTACCTCCCCAGTCGGGCCCTCACAGCGTTCGGCACGGGTACCGGGAAGCGGCTGACCACAGATGACGTCGACCCTGGTGTCGTGCTCGTCGCGACGGGTGCGCTCGTCAACTCGCCGGCGTCGCCCGACGCTTCGCTTGATCCGGTCTTCGCCGCCAATCTCGTCGCGCGCACTCGCGAACTCCGCCGTGGTGATCCGGCGCACCGGCGTCGGGAAATCGCCTCGCTTCTCGACGTGGCAGCGGACGACATCGCTATCGTTCCGGCCGGGAGCGGTCGTGCCGTCCTGCTCGCTGACGAACGACTGGGCACGTGGGAGTCCCCGGCCGCACTCGACACTGACTTGGCAGCCATGGCACTGCTCAGCGATCGGGGCGACATCTGGGATCGGCTCGACGTGAAATCTCGGAGCGAGGTGGTCGGCGCACTCCGGCTGTTCGTCGAAATCTGCCCCGACTGTGGCGGCGTTATCTCGCTGGGTGAGGTGCCGGTCGAATCCTGCTGTTCGAGTAGGAGAGTCGTTGCTGCCACCTGTGAGGACTGCGGCGTCCGGATGCTCGAACTGAAATTGAATGCCGATGAACTGGCGGGAGCAGTCGATTGACCTCCTCTCGCTCCTGCTTTCGTCGGAGAGATGCGAGTCAGTTGCCGCTCCTATAGAAAAGTTGGTACGCCGTCGACAGCGCGAAGGCACCGAGCGCCGCGGACGCGAAGACGAGTGGATCGACGGCGTCGAACCCCGGAACGCCGGTCGACGATGCGACCACGGCGAAGAGGCCGCCGATTCCGAGACCGCGATAGTACTCCCCCCAGGTGACACCCGCCGGCGAGACGGTGTCCATGTATCTGCTGAGGTGTCGTCCCTCGCGGCGGGGCCGGACGACCTTCCGGTCGGAGTCGTACTCCACGAGGCCGAACTCGTCGAGTTTCGGCATGTGTGTCTGGTGGAGCGCGTTGTAGACGCTCTGTCGGACCGGCCGCGGCGCGGGGGCCGTCCCGGCCTCCGCACTCGCGATCTGTTCGGAGAGTTCGCGCAGGGTCACCCCCTCCGGACGCCGCCAGAGCAGCGTCAGCGCCTCCCGTCGCCTGGCGTTGCTGAGCAGGTAGTAGGCGTCCGTCTCGGGAATGTGAGGGCGCTGGAAGATCGACACTCGCATACCGCATACGGACAATCTGGCTGGGGATACGTATAGAGATCGTACCGGATTGTGGAATCCCCCTCCGGAGGTGGTATGGACACCGGACGGAGTGGTAGGAGTTCCGTACTACCCCCCTCGATTTCGGTACTGACACCGTACAATTTGGCCCCAGAAGGCCCGAAACCCCTCAATCTGTGCATAGATAATACCCCTTCTCACCTGGGGTAGTACATCCCGAACGGCTACGACCCACTGCCGGGCGGCCGGACCGGGAGACAAACAACATGACTGACGACAACCCACAGCTGTACAATCTCTCGCGTCGCAAGGTACTCGCCGGCATCGGTGCCGTTGGCCTCGCCTCCGCGGGTGCAGGGCTGGGTACTTCCGCGTACTTCAGCGACCAGGAAACGTTCGCGAACAACTCGATCGTTGCGGGTTCACTCGACATGAAAGTCGACTGGGAGGAACACTACTCCGACTGGTCCGACGACGAAGCGGAGTTCGCACGGATGCCGGGCCTTGAGGAGGACCCGGATTTCATCCTCCCGCCACTCGACTCGGACGGGAACCTCATCCCCGATGCCAAGCCCATCGAACTCGTGTTCAACGGCGAGACGGCATCAGATAAACAGGCTGCGAAGGACAACCTCTGGGACGTTACCTCCGTCGAGGCGTTCCCCGATGGCACCGATGGCGATCAGGACGGGATCCAGGACGAATTCGACGACGCGCTCGTCTGCGAGAACGACCTGCTGACCGATGTCGGTGGCGAGGGGGCCGGCCTCAGCGCCGCCAACCGCACTACGGGGACGTTCGCCGGACAGACAACCGTATCTGGCGACCCGCTGATCAACATCGACGACGTCAAGCCCGGCGACTTCGGCGAAGTCACGTTCAGCTTCCACCTGTGTGATAACCCGGGTTACGTCTGGATGAACGGCGAACTCGTCGACTGGTCCGAGGGCGACCCGATGTACACCGAGCCCGAACTCAGTGACCCCGACGAGGACGGGAGCGCAGAGCCGGCCGTCGACGACATCGAACTCCTCGACGGGGTCGTCACCCGCATGTGGTACGATCCGAACGGCAACAACCAGGTCGATCAGATCTCGGGCGAAGTGGACATCATGATCGCCGTCGACGAGTCGGGCTCGATCGACGGTGATGAGCAGGATAACCTCGTTGCCGGCCTGAACTCGCTCATCACGGAGCTGAATAACTCTACGGCTGATGTTAGGGCCGGCCTGCTCTCGTTCGGCGACGACAGCATCGACACCTTCAATCCACTCGGCTCCACGCTCAGCCCGACGTTCAGCGTGGGCGACTTCGACTTCGCTGGCAACACGCCGTTGCCCGCTGCCCTCGATATCGCCGACCAGGAACTCGATGCCAACGCACGCCCCAACGCCCAGAAGGTCATCGTCGTCATCACCGACGGCGGCCCGAACTACTCGAATCAAGAGTACAGCGCCAGTGGGTACACCGCGCCGCGCGGGAGCCCCGACGAGACCGGGTTCTCGCTGGACGACACCAACGACCAGTACGATGGTGCCGGTAGCGACGGCGAGGAAATCGTCGACTCCGAGGAGGATGAGACGGCGGATGTCGCCGCAGCAGTCCGCAGCGGCACCACCCGCATCGTGACGGTCAACGTCGCGGAAGACCCGAACGCCGCGGGCGACGGGCTCTCCGTACCGTTCCAGCAGTACTTGGAGAACGAGATTGCGTCGTCCGGTTTCGCCTACGTTGTCGGTCTCGGCGACCTGTCCGGGGTCGCCGAAGATATCGTCGCTCTCGTCACGGTTCCCGAGGAAGTGTTCTTCCAGGGAACTCTGCGGGAGGCGCTTGCCGCCCTCTCGGGCAACGACGGCCGGGGTGTCCCGCTTGACGGGGACAGGTCCACTGCGTTCGACGAAATCGCCGGCCCGGAGAACGATCCGGATCGGGACCCGTTCGCTGGCGAGGGTATGACCCACTACGTCGGGTTCCAGTGGTGGTTGCCGATCGACCACGCCAACCAGATCCAGACGGACTCGGTGTCGTTCGACGTCGGGTTCTACACTGAACAGGGCCGGCACAACGACGGCGCCGGTATGGTTCCCGAGGAGGGGGTTCCTATCGAGGAGGAGGAGCCCGTCGAGGCATAATACTAACGGCTATAAGCCCGTGAGCGATTTCGACCCCCCGTGGGGTCGACTATGCTCACGAAGTTATAGCCGTCAGTATCAGCACGAGTGCGTACTTCGGCGATCAGGAGACCTACGACGACGACTCGCTAGTCGTGGCTTCGCGCGATATGAGAGTTGACTGGGAGGGACACCACTCCGACTGGTCGACCGACGAGATGGCGTTCGCGACGATGGCCCGGGAGACACCAATCTGACGGGTCCGACCAACGGGATCGGCATCCCCCTGACGTCGATTGGATGGGTCGGGCCGCCCGGACTACCGGCAGCAGTCTCCGGGATACGGTGACCGTATCGCCCCCTCTCCGGGTGGATGGCACTCTATACCTATGTCCGTTGCTGGTGATTACCGAATGAACGAAAATACACCAACCCACTCATGACACTCACACGACGAGATATGCTGGCCGGAGTTGGCCTCGGAGTTCTCGGCCTTGGAGGGGTCGTGCTGCTCCGGTCACGGCCGGAGTACACCTACTACACGTACGCGAACGATGGCGACATCGATAACCGGCGGCTCCGGATCGCCTGGTACGAACGATACAACGGACGACTTCTGGAGACACAGGCCGGACCAGAGAATGTCAGTCTCGACGCGGCACTTGACCCGGACAGCGACCCCGACTACGTCACCGACGCGACGCTGGTAACGGACGTCTCCGGCCCGGTCATCGCGGTCGGGAACGTCCTGCCGGGCGACGAAGGGGGTCTCGTCGTTGGCCTCGAAACCCTCGACAGCGAGGAGTTCATCGCGGAACCGCTCGACGTCTGGCTCCAGGCCACGATTACCGAGGACGCCGAAGACGGCATCAACGAACCAGAGGCGGTTGCCGGCGACACCACCGCCGACGGCGAACTCGACGAGGACGTCCTCGTCGAGGTGTGGCGCGACGGCTCGCCGCTGGGAACCTGTAACGGCCGCAAGGAATTCGACGAATCCTTCGAGAGCCCGATCGTCGAACTCGCGCCGGTCACGAGAGCCTTCAGCCCCGGAACTGCCCTGGGGAGTGACAGCGGCGTTCGGGTTCTCCCCTCGCTCGATCCCGGTCGGAGCCGCTGTATCGCGCTGGCGTGGACCTTTCCAGTGGATGCGACCAATCGCTCACAGGGCGACAGCGTCGGCTTCAGGCTAACCTTCGCTGGCGTGCCCGCCGGCACGGAGAGCCCGTTCGAGAGGGGCGGCGCATGAGTCTCACTCGCCGGCAAATACTCGGTGTACTGGCCGCGGGCAGCCTCGGTGCGGTCGGGAGTCAGGGGACCGCTGCGACGTTTCAGGACACGGAACGTGCCGGAGGGCGTCTCGTGGCCGGGGCACTCGATCTCCAGGTCGCCGCATGGGCGCTGTCGTCAGCTGACGGCTTCGCGTTCGACCTGACTAACCCTGACCGGGTGGCCGACGGGAACCGGTTCACACTCCCCCTCGAAGCTATGACGGACGGCGAGCCCCAGCGCACGCTATTGCGCTTTTCACTGCCACAGATTGCCACGAGCGTGAACAACCCCGCGAGCGTCTGGCTCCGGACCGAGTGCCCGACCCGGACGACCCTCGCGGAGGCCCTGACTGTCCGGCTGTCCTACAGCGACGTCCACGGGGCCCGCGGGGCCGAAATCGCAAGCGGATCGCTCCGGCAGGTTGCGGACGCGCTCCGGACCGGCGAACGCATCGACGGCGACCCGTCGACTGTGGGCGACGACTGCCTCTCCGAGTCGGTGTTCGTCCTCGTCGAGTACGAACTCGGCCAGTACGTCGGCTCGGAAACCGCGTCGTTGCCGCTGTCCGTGGTCGGAACACAGTGTCGCAGCGCCGACCCCGACGCGAATCCGTTTCCGGCCTCGACGGTCGACGGGGAGTGCGAGCCCGGCTACAGCTGTGACTGCTGCTGGGCCATCGGCAAGGTCGAGGCCGAAGACGGCTTCCGGTCCGGACGGACCTACGCGTTCGACGAGGGGCTCGCTGGCTACGCAATCGACGTGGCCGACACGGACGGCGACAGCGGCGTCGCATTCGAGCTGGTCGCAACCGACGGCGGTCCCGTCCTGCCGCTTTGTGACGTGCTCGTCAAAGGCGGGACAGAACGCGAGCGGTACCCCCGGATCGACGGCGAGTACGGCTTCGACACCAGCGCCCTGGACGGGGCCATCGACGGACTCGTCTACGCACCAGAAAACCCCAGCAGTGGCAAGCGGTACGCGATCAGCCACGTCGTGGTGAGCGTCTGCCAGCCGCGACTCGCCGGGGGAGGCTGTCCGGACGACCTCGTCAGCACCTCCCGCGATGACCCGCGGGGCAACGGGAACGGGGGGAGGAAGCAATGACGCGCGCCTCCGAGGCGCCACGGTTCCGCCCGACCGCCCGTCGCTGGCTCCCCGTCGTGGGTCTGGCCGTGCTGGTCGCGCTGGTCGTCCCATTCCTGGTTATCGCAGTCCCACAGGCCGTGGGAGCCGACCACAGCTTCGTCATCCTCTCGGGGAGTATGGAGCCGTCTATCTCCCCGGGGGACGTGGTCATCGTCGACACCTCGGCGGCCGTCGCGGTCGGTGACGTCGTCACGTTCGACAGCGGCAGCGACGTCCCGACGACCCACCGGGTAGTCGACGTGGCTGACGGCCAGTACGTCACCAAGGGCGACGCCAACGAAAACGCCGACAGCCGACCGGTGAACCCCGACGACGTGCTGGGTCGGGTGTCACTCACCATCCCGCTTGCCGGCTACGTCGTCCTCTGGGCGAACTCCCCGACCGGCTACGTCGCCCTCGTGATTGCTCCGATTGGTCTGTTGCTCGCAAACGAACTGTACGCCTGGGCGGTGGCCCCCCGGGAAGACGACTCGGCCGACGAACGGACGCCGAGCGACTCGACCGACGAACGGACGCCGAGGCCGGCCATCCGTCGCGTCGACGACGCGGCAGCACAACGCCCGAACGCCGGGGCTGCACGGTCCACCCCTTCCCACGAGACGGTCGCAGTGGCGGTGGTCGACCTCAAACTCGCTATCCTCGCGATGGCTGGCCTGGTAGCGTACGCGGCGCTGAACGTCTACCGCGAGTTCGTCGCCCTCGGCGCACCCGACCCTATCTCGGTTGGAGCGCTGACCGGAGGGGTGATCGGGCTCACCTTTGCCGTCTGGGTGACAATCAGCGCCCGACTGGCCGCACGTTCGGCGGAGGAGAGGGAATCGAGCGACACTGCTCCCCGACCGCTGTCGATGCAGACAGATCCAGAGACCATTGAGGTGGAACGATGACCCGGACGGTCGTCGTTCTGGTGGCCGCACTGGCCGTCTTCGCGGCGGCGTCGGCCGGCCTCGCCGGTGGCGGATCCAGCGGTCTGTTCACTGACGAGGAGGGGCTGATCGTCGACTTCAGTGCCGACGTCGCCGCCGACGACCTCGACGTATTGGAGCGCGAACCCGAGGCGTTCCGGGTCCCCGAGGCCGGGGAACCAGTCGCGCCCGAGGCCGAGCCAGAAGTCGCGCCCGAGGCCGAGCCAGAGACGCCTCCTGACGCCGAGGAGTCCCCGCCCGACGAACCTGGTCCCGACGTCGCCGATGCGCCAGCCGACGATGGTGCGGTCACTGCTGACAGGACGGATACTGAGGGGGAGGGAAGCGAGGACACACCAACCGACGACAACCCATCTGACGACGCTGCGGACGACGAGAGCGGGAACGAACTCTCTGACGAGTCGCCGGCTGGTGTCCAAGACTCCGACGAGGGGTCACCCGTCGACGAGACGGATACCGACGAGGAAGATGAAAAGGTGGGCGACGAGACGCCGACAGACCCTCGTGGCGACACCGACGACACAGACGCCGACGGCGGCGAGGGTGGCGATAGTCCCGACGACACAGACGCTGAGGAAGGAGAAGACGACGCCGCCGGTGAAACGCCCACGGACAGTGGTGAGAGTGATCCCAGCGGGACGCCCGACGATGGTGGGGCTGACCAGGGGACCGACGGCGGTACCGACAGTAGCGACGGCGACGATGCCGACGGAGTGGACAGTAGTGACACGGAGAGCGGTGACGGCGGGAACGACGACGGCGACACCAGTGATAGCGACAGTGGCGACTCCGGCAACGACGGTGGTGAGACAGGCGACGGAGATAACAACGAAAACAACGACGAGATGGAGTGATTTGGGCGCAAATCTCGTGTTCGGTCGGGGATTCGAAAATCCCTCTTTCGTATTTGCGGCTCACGGATTTGCTCGCCGCAAAAGTACGCCCGAGGCGGGATTTGAACCCGCGTCACGACCGTGACAGGGTCGTATGATGGGCCACTACACCACCCGGGCTCGCACGCACATCTTTCCCGGTTTTGACCTTAAGGCTTTCCAATGCCTGCCGCCGCGGCATGGATCAACGTGGCCACGGGAGCATGAAGCTGCCGCTACTCCAACCGCGTGCTATCCGCGCGACTCGACCACGAGGTCCCGCCCGGCCGCGAGGAGTTCGTTGACGCGCTCGTCGCTCCCGGCTTCGGCGTAGATCCGCATCTTGGGTTCGGTGCCCGAGGGGCGAACCAGCAGCCACGTCCCGTCCACGAGGACGATCTTGAAGCCGTCGACCGTGGTCACGTCGTCAACGTCCACGCCGGCCACCGACGCCGGCAGCGCGGCCTCCAGTCCCTCGAGAACCCCCGCCTTGCGGTCTGCCGGGCAGTCGACGCTCACCCGCCCCTGGTGGATCTCGCCGTGGGTCGCCAGGAGATCGTCGACCCGCTCGTCGAGGGGGCGTTCCGCCGCCGCCGCCGCCGTCAGGAGCGCCAGGAGGACACCGTCCTTGTTCTGGAGGTGTGCCGTCACGCCGAAGCCGCCGCTCTCTTCGCCGCCACAGAGTGTCCCGTGGTCGCCCATCGCCTCGGCGACCCACTTGAACCCGACCGCAGTCTCGTGGACGGACTGGCCATGTGCCTCCGCGACGCGGTCGACGAGGCTGCTCGTCGAGACTGTCCGGACGACGCCGCCCGACTCCGATTCGAGGAGGTACTCGTAGAGAACCGCGAGGTAGACGCTGGGGTCGAGAAAGCCCCGCTTGGGCGTGACAACGCCGAGTCGATCGGCGTCGCCGTCGTTGATGAGCCCCAGCGCGGCCTCGCTCGTTGCGACGCGATCGACGAGGTCGCCGGCGCGCTCGGGGACGGGTTCGGGCGGTGACCCGCCGAATTTGGGGTCGCGGGTACACCGCAGGCGCTCGACGTCGGCCCCGCCGCGCTTGAGGAGGGCGTCCGTGACGCCGCGGCCGCTGCCGTGCATCGCGTCGTAGACGACCGGCAGGCCCTCGAGGTCGACGTCGAGGAAGTCGACCGAGTGATCGCTGTACGGGGTGACGAGGTCACGCTCCCTGACGCCCCCGAACTCGCCGGGGTCGTTGGGATCGGGTTCGGCGAGGCGGGCCTCGATTGCCTCTGTGACCGCCGGGAGCGCCGGCGACCCGTCGTGGGGGATGAACTTCAACCCGTTGTACTCGGGGGAGTTGTGCGAGGCCGTCACCGTCAGGCCGCCGGCGTAGTCGCCGTCGGCGACCGTCCAGGCGAGGATCGGTGTCGGACAGTCCCGCTTCGCGAGGGTCACGTGCCGGCCGTTCGCTGCAAGGACGCGGGCGAGTTCCTCCGCGAACTCACGCGATCTCTCGCGGGCGTCGTATCCGACGGCGACGGGGCCCTCGCGATTCTCGTCGTCGAGATACGTCGCAGCCGCCTGTCCGACCATCCGCACGCGCGGGGTGGTAAACTCCGACTGCGTCGCTCGCCACCCGTCGGTTCCGAACGCGATTGCGTCGCCAACCTCGTCATCCATACCCCAGTCTGGGCGGCGGGTCCACAAAAAACTCCCCGTCGGGTCCAGCCGCTCGGGGAAGCCAGGAGTCGGGGTCCGCGGCACCTACACTGCTGTCATACCTCTCTGGCGCGCTGTCTCGCAACCTCCGCGATTCCGGCGTTTGCCGAACAGCTCGGGCAGGCGTAGACGCGTCCGCGTTCGTCCGCGAAGACGCGTGCGAATCGATCCGACACGTGCGCGCCGCAGTGTTTGCACTCGGGCATCGTAGTGGACCGGCGACTTTTTGCCGGCACCTGGTCTACGCGATGTGCGGACAATATCATTGTGCCAAATATATTTGGTATGCCGGCTCATTCAGTCTCGGTCACCAGCGACTCTTTCCCGGCGCGGTCGAGTTGCTTGATCTCGTATTCGCGAGCCATCGCCGCCGACCGTGAGTCGAAGGACTCGACGTGGACGAGTTCGAGCGGCGTCCGGCCGCGCGTGTACTTCGCGCCCTCGCCGGCAGCGTGTTCGGCCACGCGCCGCCGGACGTCGGTCGTGTAGCCCGTATAGAGGGTGTCGTCGTCACACCGGAGTAGGTAGACGTACTGGCCCTCGCTTTCAGGGGCCGCGATCGACTCGGCGATGGGGACGGGCTCTTCAGCCATCGCTGTCGGTCGACGCGTTGGCCTCGCGTGGCGTCTCACGGGCTGCGTCGAACTGTCCCGCGATGAGCCCGGCCTGCGCGCCGGCGGTGAAGCCGGCGTCCACGTTGACCACCGACAGTGCCGTACAGGACTGGAGCATCCCCAGGAGTGCGGCCTCGCCGTCGCCGCCGTGTCCGTAGCCGACCGAGACGGGCAGCCCGATCACCGGGACGTCGACAAGTCCCGCCGTGACTGTCGGGAGTGCACCCTCTCGCCCGGCCGCAACCACGAGGACGTCGTGTGCCCGCAGGTCGTCAACCCGGTCGGTCAGCCGCGTCAGGGCGGCCACGCCCACGTCGTCGACGCGTGCGACGTCCGCACCCATCTCGCCGGCCACGACCGCCGCCTCGCCGGCCGGGACCGCATCGGACGTCCCGGCGGTCACGACCCCGATGCTTGCAGCCAGATCGGGGCCGTCGAAGTCCGGCCCGTGGGCGACGAGAACGCTCGCCCGGTCGTGGAACCGGACCGAGGCGTCCGGGTGATCCTCGGCAAGGCGACCACGGACGGCCACGAGTTGCCGGTCCAAGACCCGTGTGGCGATGGCCCGTCCCGTCGTTTCGACGCTCGTGGCGACGAGCGTGGCCACTTCCTCGGGCGTCTTTCCGTCTGCGAGGACCGCCTCGGGGACGCCGGTTCGTCGCTCGCGGGCGGCGTCGAACCGACCCGCCTCGCTCGTGGCGTACCCGCGGAGTCGCGCTTCAGCGGCCTCCGGGCTCAACTCGCCCGCGGCGACCGCCTCCAGTATGTCGCGCATGTCCGGGCCCACGGGTCCCGGACACTCCTGTGTGTCGGTCACGCCTATCCGCTCAGACTGCCCTGAACACCGGCGAGACCGGCGTGAAACGGGAAAGCTTATAAACGGTCCTCTGGAACGACACCCTGTATGGCAGACCTAATCGTCAAGGCCGCCGTGAAGGAACAGCTCGATGATATGAACGTCGCGTCGGACTTCTACGGCGCGCTCGACGACGAAGTCGAAGAGCTGCTCGAAGACGCCGCCCGCCGCGCCGAGGCGAACGACCGCAAGACGGTCCAGCCGCGCGATCTGTAAGCGCGGTCCTCCCTTTCTATGTAACGGCTATAAGTCCATGAGCAATGTCGACCCCGTGGGGTCGAATATGCTCACGAAAGTATAGTCGTCAGTATCACTCCCCGCACCGGACAGCCGCTGGCTCTACACCTCGCGGACGGTAACGCTGTCGTCAGTCCCCACGTGGACCTCGTCGGCGAGGCCGACGAATAGCCCGTGATCGACGACGCCGGGCAGTTCGGCGATGGCGCGGGCACGCGCCCCCGGATCCCGAATCGCCCCGAAGTCACAGTCCAGAACGAGGTTGCCGTTGTCGGTCACGACTGGGCCGTCCTTCCGCTCGGCTCGCCGGAGTGTCGGGTCGCCGCCCTGGACACGGACCGCCGACGCGACGGTCGAGCGCGCGTCGGGGAGGACCTCGACCGGGACGCGCTCGTCGAGTGTCTCCGCCTCCTTCGTGTGATCGACGACGACGAGCAGGCGGTCGGCGGCCGCGTCGACGATCTTCTCGCGTGCGTGGGCCGCGCCGCCGCCCTTTATAAGGTCACCGTCCGCGACCTGGTCGGCGCCGTCGATGGCGATATCGGGCGTCACCTCGTCGAGTGTCGTCCGCTGGATTCCCGCCTCGATGGCGCACTCGCGGGCCTGGAAGGACGTCGGGACCCCGACAATGTCCAGTCCGGCGTCGACGCGCCGCCCCAGCGTGTCGATTGCGTGGGCCGCGGTACTCCCCGTTCCGAGGCCGACCACCATCCCGTCGTCCACCGCGGAGGCCGCGCTCTCGCCGGCCCGCCGCTTTGCTTCCTCCGAGCCGCCACCTTTCATGTGCGCCACGAACACCCCGGCCAGGAAAAGTATCCCGGTGACCGGAAGCGAAACGTTCTCGCCGGCACACCCCGTATGCCGGCCATGGCGACGACCATCGAAACGCCGGATTCAGACCAAGCGTGTGCCTACTGTGGTTCACGAATCTTCGATCACGACCCAATCTGCGTCCGCGACTGCACCGCGGACTGTGGATCGCCGTCGTACTTCTGTAACTACGCGTGTCTGTCCGCCCACGTCGACGACGAGGGCCTGACTGCCGGGGATGCCTGCGAGTGGAGCCCCGAGTAGTACGGCGGTCGCTGATACTGATGACTATAAGTTCGATGAGCATAGTCGATCCCACGGGGGGTCGAAATTACTCATGGGCTTGTAGCCGTCAGTATGAGGAGCGTCCCCAAGAGAAGTAGTCGGTTGGCAGTACGGCGGGTGGTTATCCTCGACGGGTCGATCGCGCCTGTCTGACGTCGGCCCCGTCGCGGATTTTGTCTTCACATCGCGGACAGACCCGTGGTTTGTCGACTCCGTTCGGCGTGAAAACACGCGCGTAGTCAGCCGTCACGAATGCACCGCAGTTCTGGCATTCCGGCATACATTAAGACGATAGAGGTCACCCGTCTTAATTATTGGTGGTATGGTACGAAGGCGCACGTTCCGCGCCCGGCGGGCCTACCGCCGGAGCCAGAACAGCCCCACTCCCAGAATCCCCAGAACTGCGATGAGGATCCCGAATCCGGGGCCGCTATCGCCGGGCGTCTCGCCGCCCGGGCTGTCGTCCTCGGCGCCGGTCTCACTCCCGTCGTCAGCCGCCGCTCCCTTCTCCCCGTCGCCCGCTGTGGGGCTCGCTGCAAGTTCGAAGCCCTCAAGGTCCGTTCCTGCCGTCCACTCGAGTTGGTCGGCGCTCCGTTCGTCCGGGGATGGGGCGACGGTGTCGACGGCGTAGCCGTCCGGAACGACGACGGCGAATTGCCGGTCGGGCTCGAAGCCGCTCGCGAACGGTTCGGTGACGGTGAGGCCCTCCCCGTCGGTCGCAGCCAGCCCGTCCCACGTCGCCGTCACCCGGACGACGCCCGTGTCGCCGCTGGTCTCGAACGCGACGTCGACCGCAGTGATCGACATCTCCCGGCCTGTCGCGTTCGCGGCGTCTTTCGCGACGCCCTGAAGCTGCTGTTTGAAGCGGTCCTCGAAGGCACTCTCCGCGCTCTCGTTGGTCCGGAGTTCGTCGAAGGCGTCCTGCCGAGCGTCGTCCGTCAGGTCGAACGTGTAGGTGACGGTCACGTCGGCCGGGCTATCCTCGTGCAGCGTCACCACGAACGCCGGCGGCGCCACGTCCTCGGTCTGTATCTGTGCGTTCGACGCCGGTCCCGTGGCGGCCGCCACCCCGGTGGTCGCACACAGAATCGCGGCGACGAGCACCGCCAGGTACGCCCGCCTCGGTCGGTGTGTCATGTAACTGGTATCCGGGCGATTAGCGGCCACCAGGCCCGCCACGGTCACCACGCTGGCTCCCGTCGCCGCCGTGCATCGGCGTCCCGGTCGACCCGTCAGCGGGCGTCGCGGTGTGTGTCCCTCTCTCGTCAGGGCCGTGGTGCCCGTCTGCGGGCCCCTGAGGGCCGCTATCCGGACCGTGGTTCCCGTCCGCCGGCCCCTGGGGGCCGCTATCCGGGCCGTGGGGGCCGCGGTCGACTGGTGAGGCCCCGGGACCGGTGATGCCACGCGCGATCTCGGCGACTTCGGGGCCCATCATGTTCGCCGCGTGTTGTCTCAGTCGCTGGATCGACGAGACGTTGATCCCCTTCGATTCGAGCAGGTCGGCCGGCATCCCGCGCGTGGCGTTCTCGGTCCGGCCAGCGAGATCCCGAACTGTCTCGGTCCGGGCTGCCATCTCGGCTACCTCGGCGCGGTACCGGCCCTCGCCCATAGAACCGTTCTCGCGGGCCCGGTCGAGGGCCTGTTTGCGCTGTTCGAGGCCCGCGAGCCGCCGTTCGATGCTGTGGGACTGCTCTCTCACGACGTCCGCACGCGAGTCGTTCCCCGCGGCACGGGCGATCTGGAGGCCGAACGCCCGCCCGTCGACCTCACCTTCCAGTTCCGCCTGCTGGACGCCGACGACGCCCGAGAGGCGTTCGCCGGGGGCGACGCTCGCGTTCCCGTTCTCGCTGCTGTTTTCCACCTGATCGGCACCCGGCTGGCCGTCCGTCGCCGCCAGCCCCGCGACCGGGATTGCCGCGATAGCGGCGACCGCGAGTGCGACCGCCACGATTGAACTCACTTTCATCACATCCTCTCCTTGTCCCGGGAAGGGGTTATAAATGGGAGTCCCTGAATCCGATTCAGCGTCGTTTAAGCCGGATTAAGCCGGATTAATCCCGTTCGTGTCCCGCGGTTCTCTCATTCGCCCTGACTGTCCTCGTCCGTGGCGTCGATGTCCACGCCGGGCAGCGTGAGGACGTTCTCGCGGCCCAGCCGGAAGGAGTCGAGGTCGCCCTCGTCGCGGAGGTCGCCGACGACCTGGCTCGTCTTCGCGGCCGTCCAGTCGAGTCGCTCGGCGACCTCCTTCTGTTTCATGCGGCCGCCGCTCTCTTCGAGCAACCGGAGAAGGCGTTCCTCGTTGCTCAGCAGTTCCGGTGGCGGCCCGTCCGACCCGGCGGATTCTGCGGCTTCGGCCTCGTTTCCGTCCTCGTCACCGACCGGGAGCGTCACCTCCCCGCGGCTGGCGACCCAGGCGCCGCCGGCCACGAACAGGACAAGGAGCGCCAGAATCGCCAGAACTGGGAAGTCACCGTCGTCCCCCGATGCGTCGCTCCCCGCGGGGGTATCCGTCTCGCCGTCTGCGGAGGGCGTTCCGGCCGGCGACTCGCCCTCGGGGACGAAGACGGCCCGGGGCTCGCCGGCGTCGAAGTCGCGCTGGCCCCGCCAGACGACCTCCGTCGGCCCGGCCCGCTCGGGGTCGGGCGTCGCGGAGTCGACGGCGTAGCCATCGGGGGCGGTCAGCCGGAGCGACGTCTCGGGGTCGAGGAACAGCCGGTCGACCGCGTCGCCTGCGCGGACCGTCTCGCCGTCGACGGCCGCGAAGTTCGACCACTCGAGGCGATACGTGACGACGCCGTACTCGACCTGGGGCTGGGACTCGCGGCGCGTCTCGACGGTGACGTTCTCGATCGCCATCTGGCGGCCGGTGGCGTTCTCCGCGCCCGCCGCCGTCCGTTCCATGCGCTGTCTGAACGGGTCGAGGTAGGTCGCGGGGTCACTCTCGATGTCGGCCTGGAGGTCCTCGAAGGCCGCCGTCGCGTTCTCGTCGTCCAGCCGAATCCGGTACGCGACGGTCCAGGCGGTGTCCCCGTCGGCTGCGACGTCGGCGTGCAGGGTCACCGAGTCGGCGTCGATGTCGACCTGTGTCGGCGGCTGGACGGCGGCGGCTCCGCCGGTTGCGGCGACCACCGCGAGAAGCACCAGCACCGTGACCCCTCCTGCAGCTTTCGTCATCGTGTTCGTTCCGGTGGTTCGCGGCGGATACTCAAACCAGTTGTTGCCGAGGGCGGGCCAGAAAAGATTTGAGTGGGACGGTGCCACCCCCGTCCATGCGCGGAAAGATCGAAGTCGAGACCCTCCAGTTCATCCTCGCGCCACTTCCGAAAGTCTTCGGAGTCGCCCTCATCGTCCTCATCGTCCTCTACCTGCTCGACCGGATCTGAGCGACGACCTTTTGACCCTCTCGCCGCTCCCCTCTCGCGTGTACAGCCTGAACGTCCCGGTTCCCGTCGATGTCTCTCGGCTCGCGTCAGAGCTCGCGCGTGAGCTACCTGCTGCTCGCGCCCGCGGGCGAGACGAACACACGCTGGTGGCAAAGCGGCTCGGCGAGGACGACGGGGCCGCGTTCGGGCGGCTGGCTTCGCGCGCCCGAGAGGCGCTGGCCGGGACGCCGGCCTTCGAGGCGCGGGTTACCGGCGTCGATCACTTCGCCGAGGCCGCTGCCGGCCTCTCGCCGGTCGTCTACCTGGCCGTCGAGAGCCCCGGCCTGGTTTCGCTTCACCGGGATCTCGCGCGGGCGTTCGACCCCGTCGAGGGCCTCGAAGGCGAGGCGTACGTCCCCCACGTCACTGTCGCTCGCGGGGGGTCGGTAGACGCCGCACGCCGCCTGGCCGACCGCGACGTCGACCTGATCGAGTGGACCGTCACCGAACTCGTCTTCTGGGACGCCGAGCGAGGCGAGCGCGCGGGGACAGTCTCGCTCCCGGCCTGACTCCGTCGAGACCTTCCACCCCGGTGGGGTCGGCAAAGCGACAACCCTTTTGAGGGCGCCACCCCTCGGGGCGGACATGGATTACGGGGAGCCGAAGCCGTCGAACCGGACCTGTGGTCGCCGTGAGCGGATGGCTGTAACTGCCCGGATATGAGGCCAGAGGACGAGCGCTACTTCGAGGAACTGGAGGTGGAACTCGACAACGCCTTCGACGTCGCGAACGCGGCGCGGGAACGCGGCGGTGACCCCGCTACGGAGGTCGAAATTCCCGTCGCCAGGGACATGGCCGACCGCGTCGAGAACATCCTCGGAATCGACGGCGTCGCCGAACGGGTCCGCGAACTGGAGGGAGAGATGTCCCGCGAGGAGGCCGCCCTCGAACTCGTCTCCGACTTCGTCGAGGGGCGGGTCGGCGACTACGGGACCCCTGCTGGCAAGGTCGAAGGAGCGGTCCGGACCGCCGTCGCCCTGCTGACCGAGGGCGTCGTCGCCGCCCCCATCGAGGGCATCGACCGCGTCGAAGTCCTGGAAAACGACGACGGAACAGAGTTCGTCAACGTCTACTACGCCGGCCCGATCCGCTCGGCGGGCGGGACCGCCCAGGCGCTGTCGGTGCTGGTCGCTGACTACGCCCGGTCGCTTCTGGGCATCGACGAGTACAGGCCCCGCGACGACGAGGTCGGCCGGTACGCAGAGGAGGTCACTCTCTACGACCAGGAGACCGGCCTCCAGTACTCCCCCAAGGAGGCGGAGGCCGAGTTCATCGCCGAGCACATGCCCATCATGCTCGACGGCGAGGCGACCGGCGACGAGGAGGTCTCGGGGTACCGCGACCTCGAACGGGTCGACACCAACGCCTCGCGGGGCGGAATGTGTCTCGTCCTCGCGGAGGGGATCGCCCTGAAGGCTCCGAAGATCCAGCGCTACACCCGCGACCTCGCGGAGGTCGAGTGGCCCTGGCTCCAGGACCTGATCGACGGTACCTACGGGGGCAAGAGTGGAGACGCGGACGACGGCGCGAACGACGACAGCGAGGGGGGAGACGACACGGCCGCCAGCGAGGACGCCGACGCCGAGGGCGACGACGGGGCCGAACCGACCGGACCGCCGCGGGTCGACCCCTCGAAGAAGTACCTCCGGGACCTCATCGCCGGCCGGCCAGTCTTCTCACACCCCAGCGAGGCCGGCGGATTCCGGCTACGGTACGGCCGCGCGCGAAACCACGGCTTCGCGACGGCGGGCGTCCACCCCGCGACGATGCACCTCGTCGACGACTTCCTCGCCGCGGGCACCCAGATCAAGACCGAACGCCCCGGGAAGGCCGCTGGTGTCGTCCCCGTCGACTCCATCGAGGGGCCGACGGTTCGGCTGGCGAACGGCGACGTCCGCCGGATCGACGACCCCGCGGAGGCCCTGGAAGTGCGAAACGCCGTCGAGAAGATTCTCGACCTGGGGGAGTACCTGGTCAACTACGGCGAGTTCGTCGAGAACAACCACCCGCTCGCGCCCGCATCCTACACCGTCGAGTGGTGGGTACGGGAGTTCGAAGCCGCCGGCGCGCCCGTCCGGGCGATGGGTGACGCCGTCGAGGTCGACCTGTCGGATCCCACCCCCGGGGAAGCGCTGGAGTGGGCGAGCGAGTACGACGCGCCCCTCCACCCCGCCTACACCTACCTCTGGCACGACATCGGGGTCGGGGCGATGGCGACCCTCGCAGACGCCGTCGAGGACGCCGACATCGTGGCGGGCGACGGCGCGGTCGCGGGGACGAACTCCGAGGGCGGGAATCTCGTCCTGGCACAGACGGACGAACTGCGTCGGACGCTGGAGGCGCTGCTGGTCGAACACACCCAGACCGGGGACAGCCTGATCGTCCCGGAGTGGCGCCCGCTCGTCCGAACGCTGGGGTTCGAGGTCGCCGACGACCGGTCCGGAGCCGATGCGGTGCTCTCCCGCGAGTGGGGGCGCTCGGACCTCTCCGAACGCGCCCGGACCTACGCCGGCGGCGAGAACGCCATCGAGGCGGTCAACGAGGTCACACCCTTCACCGTCCGGGAGCGCGCCCCCACCCGCGTCGGCAACCGGATGGGCCGCCCCGAGAAGTCCGAACAGCGCGAACTCTCGCCGGCGGTCCACACCCTCTTTCCGATCGGCGACGCCGGCGGCGACCAGCGCGACGTCGCGAAGGCCGCCCAGCACGGCGATTCCGTCGAAGGCACGAAAGGTGACGTCGAGGTCGAGGTCGGCCGGCGCACCTGTGTCGACTGTGGGGCAGACACCTACCGCGCGCGCTGTCCCGAGTGCGGAGGGGTGACAGAGACGGTGTACCACTGTCCGGACTGCGACCGCGAGGTCACAGTCGACGAGTCCGGGCGCGCGGAGTGTCCACGCTGCGAGACGCTCGCCTCCCCGACCCGGACGGCCACGGTCGACGTCAACACGGAGTTTCGCGACGCCCTCGAATCTGTCGGGGAGCGCCCCTCTGCGTTCGACACGCTGAAAGGCGTCAAGGGACTGACCTCCGAGGAGAAGCTCCCGGAGCCCCTGGAGAAGGGGGTTCTGCGCGCGAAACACGACGTCTCGGCGTTCAAGGACGGGACGGTCCGCTACGACATGACCGACCTCCCCGTCACGGCGGTCCGGCCCGCCGAACTCGACGTCACCGCCGCCGATTTCCGCGAACTCGGCTACGAGACCGACAGCCGCGGCGACCCGCTCGAACACGACGACCAGCTGGTCGAACTCAAGGTCCAGGACATCGTCCTTTCCGATGGCGCCGCCGAACACATGCTCCGGACCGCCGACTTCGTCGACGACCTGCTCGCTCAGTACTACGGGCTGGATCCGTACTACGAGTTCGACGAGCGCCAGGATCTCGTCGGCGAACTCGTCTTCGGGATGGCGCCGCACACGAGTGCGGCTGTTGTTGGGAGGGTGATCGGATTCACGACCGCAGCAGTTGGATACGCTCATCCGTACTTTCACGCCTCGAAGCGGCGGAACTGCTTTCACCCCGGGACGAAAGTCTGGTTCGAGGACAAGAACGACTCGCTCCGTTACGAACGGATCGACTCGTTCGTCGAGGAATATCTCGAACGGGCCCCGACGACAGAGGAGGACGACTTCGGAACGCGAATCGGACACCTCGACGAACTCGACGACGTCCGTGTCCCGTCGCTCACTGGGGATGGACGGCAGGTCTACAAGCCTGTCCGGGCCGTGAGCAAACACCCCGCTCCGGAGCACGCCGTCCGGGTCAGAACCCGATCCGGACGGTCGATCACTCTCACACCCGATCACGACGTACACGTGTACGATGCGACGGCGGACACGCTCATCGGGAAGCGGGCCAGCGAACTGACGACGTCTGACCGTCTCGCCACTCCCCGGTCCGTCCGACGGGACGTCGAACGTGCCGGGATGGAGCGGTTCGATCTACTGGCGGCGTATATCGACGCCGAAACGATCCCGAACGACCGGCTCATGGTGAAAGGGCTCGATAAAGACCGACTCTACGATCTCTTCGAGGAGGCGTTCGGAAACGACTGGGACGGCCAGTTCTACCCGCTCGCGAGCACGGCCGAGGTGTTCGGGACGAACAAAAAGACACTGAGTAACTACCTCTACCGTGGGAGTTTCCCCGTTTCGTATCTCCAGCAGTGCTTCTCGACGACCGACGAACTGCTCGAATTCGTCCCGACCGACGTCACGCTGGGGATGAAACGGGACAGGACCGAAATCGACAGATTTGTCGATCTGAACGAGCGCGTTGCGACGCTTCTGGGTTACTACGCGGCCGAGGGGTTTGCGAGAGCACAGGAGACTCCCAAAGGGACCGTCCACCAGACGACGATCTGTGGTACCGAGAAAGAGACACGCGAGTTCTTCTTGGAGGCGTTTCGCGAGGAGTTCGGCGTCGATCCCTATCTGGAGAATCATGCCAAAGTCACCGTGTCGGGGCGACTACCCCGCGTATTCTTCGATACGATTCTCGATGCCGGTGTTCACGCACACACAAAACGCGTTCCGGACCCGATCTTCGACGCCCCTCGCGATGTCGTCGCCGCATATCTCGGTGGGTATTTCAGCGGTGACGGCAGCGTTGACTCCCGCGCCCTCCAGATCGAAGCGACGACCGTCAGCCCCGAACTCAAAGAGGATGTTCTCGGCCTCCTCACGCGACTCGGTATCAAGGCAACTATCGAAAAGCCGACGCGCGTTCCGCTTCACGAGAAGTTCCCGGAGTTCTACGATCCCGACGACGACACGTTGCCGGCCCAGAGCTACGTGATTACCGTCGCGTCTGACGACGCTGCCCGCTTTACCGAGACGATCGATCTGCATCTCACGCGCAAACGGGAACGCCTTCGGGCCAACGCCGAGACGGTCACAACACAGGGACGTCGGATCTTCAACGATGGCGCTGGCGAGTACTTACTGGAGGACATCGACGAAGTCGAACTCGTCCGGACTGACGCGGAGTTCGTCTACTGTCTGACCGTCGAGGACACCCATTCGTTAATAGCAAATGATATATCGCAAAAGCAATGCGACGGCGACGAGGATTGCGTGATGTTGCTGCTGGACGGACTCCTGAACTTCAGCAAGAAGTACCTCCCCGACCAGCGCGGCGGGAGCGTGACGGAGGACTCGCGACTGGTCGTGGTCGACCCGGCTGGCGACGTGCAGTTCATGACACTCGGGGAGTTCTGGCACGAACTCGACGCGCCGGTCGAAGTCGACGGCAAGTTCAGGAAACGGGTCTGCGCCGAGGGGTGGCAGACGTACACCTTCGACGGGAACCACGAGTCGTCACTGTCCCCCATCGAGAAGGCGATACGCTACCGTGCAGACGAGGACGGCGCACTCCTTCGCGTCGAGACGCAGTTCGGCCGTGAGATCGAGATCACGGAGAATCACAGCCTCTTCCGGTACGACGACGGGATCGAGGAAGTCGCCGGGGGCGATCTCTCCGAGGGCGACCTCGTGGTTGCGCCGCGGACGCTCGACGTCGAAACCGAACGAACGACCGTCGACGTGGCGTCGGCAGTCGACGAACCCTACGTCGTCATCGACGACCACGTCGAGGACCTGTTGCGGACTGCGTGGGAGACGACAGACCCCGGGAGCCCGACCCACCGGGCGTTTCGGAGCGGTCTCGCCTACCGCCTCGACAGGAACAAAATCGCCCTCGACCGGTTCGAGGAGGTCCTGGACACTGCGGGCTTTGCAGTACCACGGGACGTCCACGTCGGCCGTCCCGGTTCGTCCGACGGCATCAGCCGTACTATCGAGGTAGACGAGGACTTCGCCTGGTTGCTCGGCCTGTTCGTCGCCGAGGGGACCACGTCGTCGGTTTGCCCGGCGATACACAACGCGGACGAAACGCTCATCGACCGGGCTGCGGATATTATCGAGGACAAACTCGGGCACGAACCCGGTCGTCGATGGTCAAATCGGGCGTACGAACTGCGTTTTCCCGCCGTGTTCCGGGACGTACTTTACGACCTCGGGTTCGAAGATGCAGACTCGTACGATTCAAGCGAGAAAGTCGTCCCCGACTGTATTCTGTCTGCCCCTCGCGACCCCGTCCGTTCGTTCCTGCGCGGGTTCATCGCGGGTGACGGCAGCGAACACAGCGATGACAACGTGACGACTGTCTCGTTCCACACGACCAGCGAGGCTGTGAAAGACGGCATCGTCTTCCTGCTTCACCGTCTCGGGCTGGTCGCCAACATTTCCGAACGGACGGACCGCGAGGGGAACAGACAGGACCTCTACACCGTGACGGTTTCGGGGGGAGCCGAGGACAACCCGCTCCGTCGTGTCCTCGACGGTGAAGACCCGTACTATCCCAAGAGTCTCGTCGTTTCCATCCCCGACGCGCTCATGGAAATCCGGGAGATGGACATCGACGGCGTCAAACAACTCATTCCGAAGTACCTGAAACGGCGCGAGAACATCTCGCTGGAACAACTCCGGGAAATCGTCCGCGAACTCGAATCGCGTGACTTGCCAGCTATGGCGAGCGAGCGTCTCGAAGACCTGCGTCCGCTCGTGGACGGCGACCTCTCGTACCCTCGTGTGACGACCGTCGAACGCGTCGAGTACGACGGCTACCTCTACGACCTGCAGGTCGGTGGTGAGCCGATTTTCACCGCGAACTGGCTGTACGCCCACAACTCCATGGACGCGCCCCTGGTGATGTCCTCGCGCATCGACCCCACCGAGATCGACGACGAGGCCCACAACGTCGACATCATGCGGGAGTACCCCCGGGAGTTCTACGAGGCGACACGGGAGATGGCCGAGCCCGGCGAGGTCGCCGACGTCATGACGATCGCCGAGGAGACGCTGGGAACCGACGACCAGTATCGCGGGTTCGATCACACCCACGACACGTCGGACATCGCGGCGGGGCCGGACCTCTCTGCCTACAAGACGCTGGGGTCGATGGAGGAGAAGATGGACGCCCAGTTGCACCTCTCGCGGAAGCTCCGGGCCGTCGAGGAATCAGACGTCGCCGAGCGCATCATCGAGTACCACTTCCTGCCGGATCTGCTGGGCAACCTCAAGGCCTTCACCGGGCAGGAGATGCGGTGTCTGGGCTGTGGCGAGAAGTTCCGGCGGGTGCCGCTGACGGGGGAGTGCCGGGAGTGTGGCGGGGACGTGACGCTGACCGTCCACGAAGGGTCGGTCAACAAGTACATGGACACTGCCCTCCGGGTCGCAGAGGAATTCGGCGCCAGGCCGTACACGAAACAGCGCCTCAAAATTCTCGAGAAGCGCATCGAGCGGCTCTTCGAGGACGACCAGAACAAGCAGTCGGGCATCGCGGACTTCATGTAAGGGGCGTCGTCGACGATGGCGGGGACCTCCTGGGAGACGGTTTTGTCCTCCGGCAGCTCCCGTTTCAATTTCCTAGGCCCAGTCGAGCCGGTAGCGGGTCGTCGGTTTGCCCTCGAAGCGGGGGCCGCTCCCGACGTCCGCGAAGTCTGCAGCCTCCGCGGCGCTCCCGAGCTGTGGTTCGTCCTCGGGGACGAGCAACTCGACGGCCATCCCTTCCGTGCGGGCAAACCGGATGGGTTCCTCCAGCAGCCGCTCGACCGTGTCGCGATCGCCTTTCATCTGTGTGACGTGGACCGTCCGCTCGCGAGCGTCGTAGCTTACGAACCCGGCGATCTCGCCGTTGCGCTCGGCGACGCGGACCGTCCGGTCGTGGACGAGGTTTCGCATCACGTCAGTCGGGGTGTCGGTCAGGCTGGCCAGGTGTTCCGCGTCGGCCTCCACGGCGTCCCGCACATCCATACACGGTCTTGGGGCCCGGCCAAATTAAAGGCAAGGACCCACTGCTTCCGGAGATGAAAGCAATTATCCTCGCCGGCTACGAAGCAGAGGGACATGATTCACGCACACACGTGTCAGTCCAGGGTGGTCGTATGCGGCTAGTCGCAAAGTTCGGTGGGACGAGCGTCGGCAGCGGGGATCGGATGGCACTGGCGGCAGACTCCGTCGCAGCTGCCGTCGAGGCCGGCCACGAGGTCGCCGTCGTCGCCTCGGCGATGGGGTCGACCACCGACTTCCTGCTCGACGAGATGAAGTTCGACGCGAGCGAGCAGGACCGCGCCGAGATCGTCTCGATGGGCGAACGCACCTCCGTCCGGATGTTCAAGGGCGCACTCGAGGCCCGGGGCATCGACGCGATCTTCCTCGAACCCGGCCGCCAGGAGTGGCCCATCATCACCGACGAGTACGGCGAGGTCGACGTCGAGGAGACGCGCCGCCGCGCCCAGCGGTGTGCCGAGCAGATGGAGAAGGGCGTCGTTCCGGTCATCACGGGCTTTCTCGCGGAGGACCACGAGGGGACCATCACAACGCTGGGTCGCGGGGGCTCCGACACGTCGGCGGTCATGCTGGGCAACTACATGGACGCGGACGAGGTCGTCATCGTCACCGACGTCGAGGGGGTCATGACCGGCGACCCCGACGTCGTGGAGGGCGCGCGCAACGTCGGCGAGATCACCGTCGACGAACTCCGCAACCTCTCCTTTCGCGGCGCGGAGGTGGTCGCGCCCTCCGCGCTCACCTACAAGACGGGGGGCCTCGACGTCCGCGTGGTCCACTACCAGCACGGCGACCTGCTCACGGGGGGAACAACCATCGAGGGGAAGTTCCAGAACCTCATCGCGCTCCACGAGAGCGAGGCGGTCTGTCTCACTGCGGCGGGTCGGGCGATCCGCAACCAGCCGGGCATCCTCGCGAAGCTCTCGTCCGCACTCGCCGACGAAGGGGTAAACGTCGAGACGGTCTCCAGCGGGATGGACTCGATCTCGTTTTACGTCGACGGGTCCCGTGCCCAGGAGGCCGAGGCGCTTCTCCACGAGGAGGTCGTCGAGGATGCGGCGCTGTCGAGCGTTACCTTCGAAGGTGGGATCGCGATCATCCGCATCACCGGCGGTGACCTGCAGAACCAGCAGGACGCGGTCAAGCAGGTCATCACCCCACTTGCCGACGCACACATCTACGTCCACGATGTCATCACGAGCGCCACGTCTGTGTCGGTGTGTGTCCCCTGGGAGGACCGGGAGGACGCGCTCGAACGCATCCAGAGTGTATTCTGATACTGACGGCTATACCTCCGTGAAGACAGTCGACAGTGCTCACGGGCGTATAGCCGTTAGTATGACACAACGCCCGGGTGGTGACCCGCGCCCTTTATACTGTGGGCTGCGACGGCGTAGCCATGGACGATCCGGACATCGTCATTCTCCGACACAGCATCCACGGACGGGACAGAGAGGAGTACGCAGCCCTGCTCCGCGAGCGGCTGCCGGACCGGGAGGTGCAACTGGCCCGGACTCCAGACGAGGAACGGGACCTACTCGAGGATGCGACCGTCGCGACGGCCCACACGATGGACGAGGACCTGCTCGAGCGCGCCGAACGCCTCCAGCTGTTCGCCTGCGTCTACGCGGGGGTCGGCCACCTCCCGCTGTCGGCCTTCGAGGAACGCGGCGTCGCGGTGACCAGCGCCTCGGGCGTCCACGGGCCGAACATCGCGGAGTACGCGATCGGGTCGCTTCTCACGTTCTCCCGGGGGTTCCACCGGGCCTGGCAGCGCCAGCAGCGCCGCGAGTATCGCTCCTTCCAGACCCGGGAGCTGAAAGACAGTACCGTCACCGTGGTCGGCCTCGGAGCGATCGGAGAGGCCGTCGTCGACCGCCTGGAACCGTTCGACGTCGAGACGGTTGGCGTCCGCTACACGCCCGAGAAGGGCGGTCCGAGCGACGAGGTGGTCGGCTTCGGTGCGATCCACGACGCGCTGGCACGGACTGACTACCTCGTGCTGGCGTGTCCGCTGACCGAGACGACGGAGGGGTTGATCGACAGGGAGGCGCTTTCGACGCTCCCCGCCGAGGCCGTCGTCGTCAACGTCGCCCGGGGCGAAATCGTGGATACGGACGACCTCGTGTTCGCGCTCCAGCGCAACGGCATCCGCGGGGCGGCACTCGACGTCACCGACCCCGAACCGCTGCCCGCCGACCACGACCTCTGGACCTTCTCGAATGTCCTCCTCACGCCACACAACGCCGGCGACACGCCCCACTACTACGAGCGCGTCGCCGATATCCTCTCAGAGAACCTCCGGCGGCTCGAGGCCGATCCGGGCGCAGACCTGCGCAATCACGTGGTCTGAACTTCGAGTCACTTATACGGGTTGCCGGCCAAATTTGGGGGGAATGAACGATCCGGACCCGGAGCGTGCTGTCGTCGAGTTCGTTCTGACGGCAGCGGTCTACAGCGAGAACAGGGAGTTCGACGCCGACGACCTGCCCCCCGCCTACCGGTCGGCGTTCTGGGCCGACGGGGGGATCGAGCGCCCGCTCTCGGCCACCGTCGAGACCGCCGCCGAGGCGACCGGCCTCGACCGGCCCTGGGAGGTCATCTCTGGGCTCATGTTCACCGAGAAGGACGGCTTCTCCGGCGACATCTCCTTTACCGACCGTGACATGGCCGAGGAGTGGCTGCGTGACCGCCTCGACGCCGATCGGCTGGCGGAAAATCCTGTTCTCGCGTCCTACTTCGAGGGGGAGTTCGAGGGAATCGACTACGAGCGCGCCCGCCAGGAGAATCGGCCGGCGCGGGCCGACCGCGCGGTCATCGACGACCTCCTGGAGGAGTACTTCGACGACGAGGAAGAAGAGGAGATGCTCGATCTCGTGGACGTGCGCGCCCCCGAGGAGATCGAACTCACCCTCGACGACATCGTCCTGACGGGCGAACAGGAGGGGGAGATCCTCAAGATCGTCAAGGCGATCGAACACCGCCAGTACCTCGCCGACATCGGCCTCCGGGAGATCGGTAAGCTGCTGTTCGTCGGCCCGCCCGGCACCGGCAAGACCTCGGTCGCGCGGGCGCTGGCCCGCAAGCTCGATCTCCCGTTCGTCGAGGTGAAGCTGTCGATGATAACCTCCCAGTATCTCGGGGAAACCGCCAAGAACGTCGAGAAGACCTTCGAGGTTGCAAAGCGACTCGCCCCCTGTATCCTCTTCATCGACGAATTCGATTTCGTCGCCAAGACACGCGCCAGCGACGAACACGCGGCGATCAAGCGGGCGGTCAACACCCTGCTCAAGAGCATCGACGAGGTGAGCCTCATCAACGACGAGGTGCTGTTGATCGGCGCGACGAACCACCCCGACCAGCTCGACGCCGCCGCGTGGCGGCGCTTCGACGAGATCGTCAACTTCCCCAAGCCCGACCGGGGGATGCGCGCGGATATCCTCGACGTCGTCACCCGCGAGATGGACATCGCCGACTTCGACGCCGACGAACTCGCGGAGATCACCGAGGGGCTGACCGGCAGCGACCTCCGGCTCGTCCTCCGAGAGGCGGTCCTCGAAGCCCTGACCGAGGAGCGGACGACGCTCACCCAGAGGGATCTCGTGGACGCAGTCAAGGACTTCGAGGAGCGGGATACCCTCAAGAACCTCGACATGATCGAGGGCGACCACGACGCTCTCGTCGCCGGCGGCGGCGATTTCTCCGGGGACGCACACGATCACAGCCACGGCTAACATGGAGGTCACGCTGCTGGGGACGGGCGACACGACCGGCACCCCGACCGTTGGCTGTGACTGCGAGACCTGCGCCGAGGCGCGCGACCCGGGTGACGAGCGCCGCCGCCGGCTGCGCGACCGCGGCGCGACGCTCACCCCCTCTGGCGGCGTCGAGCGCACCCGCTTTTCTATCCACGTCCGCAACGAGCGGACCGGCGAGTCGCTGCTGCTCGATGCCAGCCCCGACTTTCGCTATCAGTTCCTCCGCGAGGGGCTGTCGGCCCCGGACGCCGCCGTCCTCACGCACATCCACTTCGATCACCTGCACGGGCTTGGCAACGTCTTCCGGCTGACCCGCGACCTGCCGGTCCACGCCGCCAGCGAGGCCGACCCGGTGTCCGGCGAGTCGGTCGCAGCGACCGTCCGCCGGCAGTACGACTACCTCGACGCACTGGACGTCCGCGGGCAGGCGCCCCTGGAGACGTTCGTGGCGGCCGGCTTCGATGTCCGGCTGGTTCCCGTCGACCACCCCCCACTCGCCTGCTACGGCGTCGTCGTCGAGGACCGCGAGACGGGCGCGAAGCTCTCCGTCTCAGGTGACACGACCTACGACGTCCCCGAGGCCTCCCGCGAGGCCCTCGCCGACCCGGACCTGCTGATCGCCGACGGCATCGTCCACGCCGACTTCTGTGAACACCATCCCCGGGGCGGACAGCACTACGCCGACGGCGTGGCCCGCACCTTCGGCACGAAGCACATGACCTTCGAGGGCGCACGCGCGCTCGCAGCCGACCTGGACGCCGGCACCCTGCGCGTGGTCCACGTCTCTCACTTCCCGCCGCCCTCGGAGGCGTTCGGGAGCGCCCTGGCCGTCGACGGCGAGCAGTTCACCCTCTGAGTGTGGTGAAAATGATTTGTAGCCTCCCTCCATACGCCTACGTGTGAACAAGTCAGAGAATCTCCTCGAGACGCGGCCGGCCCTATCGGTCGTGCTGACCGTCCTCGTCGGGGCACTCGCGTACGCGGCCATCTCGCTCGTGATGCGCGGGACGGTCCGGCCACTGGAGGTCGGTCTCTTTGCCGTCCCCTTCGCGGCCGTCTACGTCGCCTTCGCACGCTACTCCGACACCGTCGGGAACTGTCTCTGTTCCGAGTAGGGCCGAGATTCTATGGGCGCCGAGCCCGTCACCCACCGCCGTAGCGGTCGAGGCCGACCTGCCGACGGCTCTGACCCTCGGGGTCGGATTCCCAGGGCGTCCGCCCGTCTCGCAACGCCTCGGCCCCGACAGCCGGCGGATCGGCCGGTTCGTGTCCCTCACACGCCGGCCCGCAGTCGGTCGCCGGGCGGACGACCCGTCCCTTCCACGGGCAGCGCGGGAGGGCGTCGTCGTCGGGGTCGATGCGGGCACACGCGGGGAGGTCGTAGGTGCGCCACCCCTTCCCGTAGGCGCGCTCGGCCAGCCGGCGGCGGGCGCGGGCCTTCTCGTCGGGCGTGACGGTTTCGATGGCCGTGCGTCCGGGCTGGCGCTCCCTGATCTCGACGCCCCACCCCTCCGTCGGGAGCGGCGACGGCTCGCGGACGACCGTTCGCTCGCCCGTCTCGGGGTCGAACTCCCAGACGCCGACCGCTTCGGGGATGCGGTTGAGGTGGGCGCCGGTGACGTGAGAGGCCGTCGCGAGGGTCACCTCGTCGAAGAGAGCGAGGTGGACATCGGTCAGGAGCTGGGTTTCGAGCGCGCCGGGCCGGCCGAGGTCGGGCTTGTTCTCGACGCCGACGACCGCCCCGAACCACCCATCCGGGTAACGCGCCGTCTGACGGACGTAGGTCCGGCCGCCGCGGCGCTCGCGCTCGAAGAAGCCGACCTCGACGGCCCGCTCGACGACCGCGCGGGCCCGTTCGGGGCGGCAGTCGAAGGCGTCGCCGACGAAGCGTGCCCGGCCCGGGCCGACGTCGCTCTCGATTGCCGGCCCGGGGATGGTCTCGGGGGTGATCGCCGCCCGCACCTCGAAGCCGGGACCGGGGGCGACGAGAACCGTGTCGATCACCCGCCGGTCGTGGACGCCCGCGCCGAGCTGGCGGCTCACGACCGCCTCGCGCGCTCGCTCCAGGTGGGCACACAGCGACAGCTCGAACGCGAACTCGCGCACGGCCGATCCAGGGGCCGGGCGGGCAAAAGCCCCGCGGCAGTCACGACGGCGCCAGCCACGCGCCGACGCCATCTGCGAGTACGTGACCGAGGAGCCACAGCCCCGGCAGACTCCCGATCACGCCGGCACGGATCCCCGCGGCGGTGCTGTCGACGGCTGGCGGGGCGAGATAGCCGGCGAGTACCCCTCCCAGGACCACCATGTTGAACGAGAGTTCGTTTCCGGCGCCCGACAGCCAGTAGAGACCGCCCGTGAGAGGGATCGAGACGAGGCCGCCGACGAGTCCGTATCGCCACGTCTCGGTGATTCGGAGGGGAGACGGACGAGAGTGAGACATGACCGGCGGTTCACAGCGAGATATAAAAAGTCCTGCAGGCGTGTTTCAGTTCCTGCAACGGCGCGTCTGCGAACCGGCGCTCCTCTCACTCGTGTCAGACTGGGTTGTGCTTTGCCCAATCGAATCTGACCGCCCCCTTCCAGAGGAGCCCCCCACCGACGAAACAGCAAAGCAACACGCCGTACCAGATCAGGTGGACGGGGCTCGCCGGCGACACCACGACCTCGATCGCCACCATTCCGCTGCCGTATGCGATCACCGCGCCGGCGAGAAAGGACTGGACCTGGATGTGTGTTCCCCCGACGGCCGCTGCGCCGAGACCGACCGCGAGGAGACCGACGAAAGCGAGCGTGAGTGTCTCACCGACGTGAGCTGCCACGGCCTCCCAGTACACTGCACGCGGAGGCCACAGCGCCAGGCCTGCAACGAACACGAGTCCCCAGCTGAGCAAAACGCCCCTGGCCGAAAGCGCCATGTCCCGAGGTCGGCGCCCAGTCAGATAGTGTTATGCCGGCCGATTGCTGTGACAGAAACGGGCGAGGTGGCTATTTTATCAGTCGGGCCCACACGTGGCGTATGACCGCAATCAGTACAGCGGACGTCCTGCTCCAGGCGGGGAGCGGAGAGATAGCCGTTCTGGCCATCCCATTGCTCGTCGCCATCCTCCAGCTTGCCGGCATGTGGAAGGTGTTCACGAAGGCGAACCGGGCGGGGTGGGCGGCGATCGTCCCGATATACAACCTGTACGTCATGCTCAAGATCGGAGACAACGCCTGGTGGTGGCTGTTGCTCCTGTTCGTCCCCATCGTGAACGTCTACGCGCAGTACAAAATCCACGCGGGAGTCGCGCGGGCCTTCGGCAAGGGTATCGGCTTCGGGCTCGGGCTCGCCTTCCTCGGGCCGATCTTCTTCCCGCTGCTCGGCTTTGGCGGCTACCGGTACACCGACCCGAACCGCGGCCAGGGATCGCTGGCGTAACGGCTCTCGGGCTAGTCCGTCGCTGGCTTTTCGCCTTCTATCGTCGCTGCGACGATGTAGTCGCTCAGATCGCGCTCGCTGTCCCACTCGCGAATGAACTCGTCGCTGTCCGATTTCGGCTCGACCGACACGTCCGCAAATCCGGCGTCAGTCAGCATCTCTTCGAGGGCGGGAATCGACGCTGCTCCTGCGACACACGCCGCCACCGATGCTGGATCGGCCTGCAGGTCTGTCGGCAGTTCGGTCGTCAGGACGACATCCGAGATCGCGAGACGTCCGCCGGGCCGGAGAACGCGATACGCTTCACGGAACACCTGTGGCTTGTCGGGCGAGAGGTTGACGACACAGTTCGAGAGGATCACGTCCACTGACTCGTCGGCGACGGGCAGGTGTTCGATCTCACCGAGCCGGAACTCGACGTTCGAGGCGGCGTTCGTCTCGACGTTCTCGCGGGCCGTCCCGATCATCTCGGGTGTCATGTCGATACCGATGACGTGCCCCTCCTCCCCAACTTCACGAGCCGCGAGGAAGCAATCGAAGCCGCCACCAGAGCCGAGATCGAGAACGGTGTCGCCCCGCTCGAGGCTGGCGATTGCGGTCGGATTGCCACAGCCGAGGTTCAGATTCGCGTTTCCGCTGACGGCGTCGAGTTCCGCCTCTGAATAGCCGATGCTCTTCGAGGTGTCCGTCGACTGATCGCTACAGCAACTCGTGTCACCACAGCACGACGATGACTCCGAGGCGATGCGCGAGTAGCGTTCGCGCACGGCAGAGCGCTGCGCGTCGGCGTCGAGACGCTCTCCATCCGCGTCGGTGGTGGGTGTGGTATCAGTCATCGTCTCTCGTCTCGTCGAGGACTCCGAGCAGTCGTTGTGCGCGAGGGGTCGCAGTGTAGTAGCGCCACCGGCCCTCCTTTCGTCGTTCGACCAGGCCAGCGCTGAACAGTCGCGAGAGGGCCTGGCTGACCGCACCCTGGCTCACTCCGAGAGCGGGCTCTATCTCACAGACGCAGATGTCGTCGTCAGCCTCGGCGATGAGTCGGAGCGCTTCGTACCGGGTGTCGGTGCCGAGCGTTGCGAGGAGTTCCACGTCGACAGCGACCGCCGATTCCGTCAGTGAGTGGGAGTGGCCCCCCGAACAGCAGCCGGAGCCCTGCTGTCGTTCTGTTTCGGGTTGCTGCCCGTCTGTCTTCGATTCGCTCATTTTAGCACATCCTAATATTAGGGTTCGCTAATATAAGTGTTCGGATCGGGAGCAACCCACCTTACCACTCGGCGTAGGTGAGGTACTCGACGCCCTCGTACGCCAGGAGCCACGTTCCGAAGAAATCGTCCACGTCGATACCCTCGTGTTGCCGGATGCGGTCGATCACCGACCGGAAGGTGTCGTCGTCCTGGAAGTATCCGCCGTCGATGGCCTCCTCGACGACATCGCGTTCGGCATCGGAAAGGCCCGTGAGTGTGAACAGGTACTCCTCACGAACCTGATCGGCGAACGATTCGACGCCAGAGGCGACTTCTGTCACCTCGTACCGGTACTCGGCCTCGGGCGCGGTTCGCGAATCGACCGCAACCCGATAGCGGTCGCCGTCGTGGACGACGATGTCGTACTGTCGCTCCGGAACGAACACCGACTCGTTCCCGACCGCTTCAGCGGATCCGTAATCCGCGCCAACGTCGTATCCCTCCTGCCGGGGAATGTCGTCTTCCGAGACGATCGGATCGAGGCGTCGGCGGTCCACCTCGGGCAGGTCGTCGTACTCGATCTCGCCGACCTCCGGCGTCGAACTGGCGGGGTCGAAATCGACGAGCACCTCGTAGACTGTCACCTCGCTACTCCCGAGTCGAGTCTCCGAAACGTCGTAGAAGGAATCGTTGACCCGGACCGTGTCGGTGCGGTCGAAGAGTTCGTACCGGCCTCTCCGGGTGGCCGAGCCGTTCTCGATGGCAGACGCGACGAGCCTGTACTCCTCCGAACCGGAATCGGCCGACATCGAAACTTCGTCGGCGATGTCGGCTGCGGACGCGTCGTCCATATCGAGGACAACGGAGGGGTGGCCACAGCCGGCGACGGCAACAGAGAGGAGGGCTGTTCCGCTGGCGAGGAACTGACGGCGTCGCATGCCACTCCTGACAGCAAAGCGAACCGAAAGCCTTCCGGTTCGACCCGGCGGTAGTACCGCATGACATGCCGACGGTAAACGAGAGCGACCTCGACTGGACGGAGTACGACCACGGGAAGGCGGCGTTTCGCCGGAAGGAACTCTCGACGGCCGCCGGAGGCGAGGACATCGGCTGTAGCCTCTACGAGCTACCGCCCGGGAAGCGGTCCTGGCCGTACCACTACCACACGGGAAACGCCGAGGCCATGTTCGTCCTGGCCGGTGAGGGCGTCCTCCGGACCGAGGACGGCGAGGAGCGACTGGAGCCGGGCGAGTACGCGGCGTTTCCGGCAGACGCGTCCGGTGGCCACCGCGTCGTCAACGACGGCGAGGAGCCGCTGCGGTATCTGATGGTCTCGACAATGAACGAGCCCGACGTCACGGTCTATCCGGAGATGGAAAAGTTCGGCCTCTACGTGGGTGCGCCACCGGGGGGACGGGACGAACGCTCGCTCGAAGGGTACTACCCGCTCGACAGCGACGTCGACTACTGGGAGGAGTGACCGTGCGCGCTACGAGCAGAACAGTAGGTTTATCAGCGCCAGGGGGCGAAATCCTACCAGGATTACTGTCGCGATGACCGCACACAATCAACCGGAGGTGAACATCGGGCTCGTCGGCCACGTGGACCACGGAAAGACGACGCTGGTCCAGGCCCTGAGCGGCCAGTGGACCGACCAGCACAGCGAAGAGATGAAACGCGGTATCTCCATCCGTCTGGGCTACGCCGACGCGACGTTCCGGGAGTGCCCGGATCTGATGCCCCCCGAACGGTACACCGTCGAGGAGGAGTGTCCGGACGGCTCGGAGAGCGAGCGGCTGCGGACCGTGTCGTTCGTGGACGCCCCGGGCCACGAGACGCTGATGGCGACGATGCTCTCCGGCGCGGCCATCATGGACGGCGCCGTGCTCGTGGTCTCGGCGAGCGAGCCGGTCCCACAGGCACAGACCGAAGAACACCTGATGGCGCTGGACATCATCGGGATCGACAACATCGTCGTCGCCCAGAACAAGATCGACCTCGTCGACCGCGAGCAGGCACAGGCGAACTACGAGGGGATCCAGGAGTTCGTCGCGGGCACCGTCGCCGAGGGCGCGCCGATCGTCCCGATCAGCGCCCAGCAGGGCGTGAACACTGACGTCCTCATCGAGGCTGTCGAGGAAGAGATACCGACGCCCGACCGCGATCCGGACGCCGATCCGCAGATGCTCGTCGCCCGGAGCTTCGACATCAACCGCCCGGGGACGACCTGGGAGGATCTGGTCGGCGGCGTCCTCGGCGGCTCGCTCGTCGAGGGGCAACTGGAGGTCGGCGACGAACTCGAACTCCGGCCCGGCCGCGAGGTCGAGGAGGGAGGGCAGACCGAGTGGCGGCCAGTCGAGACTGCCGTCCGGTCGTTACAGGCGGGCGGCGAACCCGTCGAGGAGGCGACGCCGGGCGGCCTCCTGGGCGTCGGGACCGGCCTCGACCCCGCAATCACCAAGGGCGACGCGCTGGCCGGGCAGGTCGCCGGGCCGCCGGGCACGCTCCCGCCGGTCCACGAGCAGTTCACCATGGACGTGAATCTGCTCGACCGTATCGTCGGCGAAGAGGGCGGCGAGGTCGAGGAGATCTCGACCGGCGAGCCGCTGATGCTCACCGTCGGCACCGCCACGACCGTCGGCTCGGTCACCAGCGCCAGGGGCGGCGAGTGCGAAGTCGCGCTGAAACGCCCCGTCTGTGCCCAGGAGGGCGTGGAGATCGCAATCAACCGCCGGGTCGGCGCCCGCTGGCGCCTCATCGGGTACGGTACCCTGCGCGGATGACCGTCGTCCTCGATACCAATGCGCTCATGATGCCAGTCGAATGTGACGTCCGCGTGTTCGAGGAACTCGAGCGGCTGCTCGGCGAGGTCGATCTCGCTGTCCCCGCCGGGGCCGTCGCGGAGCTCGGGGACCTCGCGGAGGGCGCGGGCGAGGAGGCGACGGCGGCGAGCGTCGGGCTGGACCTCGCCGATCGGTGTGCGGTCCGGGAAACCGGGGCGGAGTACGCCGACGACGCGGTCGTCGAACTCGCACAGGCAGACGACGTGACACACGTCGTGACGAACGACCGGCCCCTGCAGGAGCGTCTGCACGACGCGGACGTATCAGTAATAGGTTTACGGGGCCAGAACAAACTCGGTATCAATTAATGTACAAACGGGTCAGACTACGCGATACGGTCGAGGTCCCGCCGGAGCACCTGGCGGACGTGACACCGGACCTCGTGAAACGGCTGTTGCAGGACAAACTCGAGGGGCGGGTCGACGCCGACGTCGGCTCCGTCGTCTCCGTCATCGAGGTCCACGACATCGGTGACGGGGCCGTCCTCCCGAACGAACCCGGGGTCTACTACGAGGCGGCGTTCGACGCCCTCACCTTCGACCCCCAGATGCAGGAGGTCGTCGACGGCGAGGTCGTCGAGGTGGTCAGCTTCGGTGCCTTCGTGGGCATCGGCCCCGTCGACGGGCTTCTCCACGTCTCCCAGATCTCCGACGAGTACCTCGCGTACGACGAGGAGGGGCAGGCACTGGCCTCCCGGGAGTCGAACCGCAGTCTGGGTGTCGGGGACGCCGTCAGGGCGCGCATCGTCACCAAGAGTATCGACGAACGCAACCCGCGGGACTCGAAGATCGGCCTCACCGCGAAGCAGGTCGGGCTGGGCAAGCAGGGCTGGCTGCAAGCGGAGCGCGAGAAGCGAAAGACAAAGGCCGACGGTGAGAGCTGATGGCCGACCGACTCGTCTGCCGGGAGTGTCACCGCGTCCAGCCCTCCGACGAGATCGAAGCCTGCATAGCCTGTGGCTCGACTTCGCTGACCGAGGACTGGGCGGGCTACGTCGTCATCACTCACCCCGAAGAGAGCGAGATCGCCGCGGAGATGGACGTCACCGAACCCGGCCAGTACGCCCTCAAGGTGCGCTAGCGTGCCCGAGGTCGTCGTCGAACTCCAGCGGGCGCTGCGCCCCGAACTCAAGGAGCCGCTGGGGCCGATTTTCACCGACGCCGACGATCTACTCGCGACGGCCCAGTCACCCCTTCTTGCCGTCGGCGACGTCGTCACCTACCACCTGATCCGGGCAGGGCGCGTGCCCGACGTTGCGCTCGTCGACGAGCGAACCGAACGCTCAGCTGTCGATCCGGAGATACGGGAGGGTATCGAGGGCTTCGACCGCGAGGTGACGGCCTCGAACCCCCAGGGGACGCTGACGGCGGACCTGCTGACGGCGCTTCGCGGGGCTATCGACCGCGAGGCGACGACGCTGATCGACGTCGACGGCGAGGAGGACCTGGCAACGTTGCCGGCGATACTGCTGGCCCCGCGTGGTGCAAGCGTCGTCTACGGCCAGCCCGGCGAAGGGATGGTTCGCGTGACCGTCGACGGGGCAACGACCGACCGTGCGCGCAACCTGCTCTCGCGGATGGAGGGTGATACCAGACGTCTCTGGGCCGTCCTCGACCGGGAGTGACCCCGAACCGGGAGCCGGCGAGCTACTCCTGGCGCGGGACGCCGATATTCTTCAGATACCCACCACACTCGCAGATGCGGCCGTCCGGGTCCTCGACGTGCTTCCGGCAGTCGAGACACTCGTAGCGGGATGCCCTGTCGGCGGGGTCTGTCTCGAGTGGCATTATAATGGTCTTTAATAACAATCCACAAGAAACTTGTGGTGCACGGAGTCAGGCCCGCCGCAGCGCCAGGACGTACCGGGTCAGCGAGCGGTGAACCGGGCGGTCGAAGGCCGCTTCAGTCGTCCAGCCGGCCTCGCTTGCGGGCTGGGCCCAGGGCCGGTCGCCGACGACGATACACCGCGGCGCGACGCGGTACGCCTCCCGGAGCGCCTCGAGGACGAGCCCGTCGAGGCGGCCCTCGATTTTCGACTGGCGCCCGTACGGAGCGTCGAAGACGACGGCGTCGACGCCCCCGTCGGCGACCGGCAACGAACGGGCGTCGCCCCGGGCCACGCCCCAGTCGCCGTCGAGGGCCTGTTCGAGGTTCTCGCGGCTCCCCCGGACCATCTTTTGTTGCGCGTCGACGCCGACGACGCGGGCGCCGACCAGGCCGGCCTCGATGAGGATGCCGCCGGTCCCGCACATGGGGTCCAGGACGGTCGCGCCCGGGCGCGCGCCAGCAACGTTTGCAAGCGCTCTCGCGAGCAGCGGATCCATGCTGCCTGGCTGGAAGAAGGGCCGATCCGTGGGCTTGCGCTCGCCGTAGTCGCGGACGCTCTCTGCGACCAGCCAGCCGAGCGCGCAGGTCCCCTCCGCGAACAGTGCCCGGAGTTCGTGGTCGGGCTCGTCCAGGTCGACTGTGAACCCCCGGTCGACGAGGACGTCGCCCAACTCGCGCTCGGCCCGTTGTGTGTCGACGCCCGCTTTCCCGCGGACGTCCACGGCGCGGGCCGCGACCGTTCCCGAGCGCTCGATGGTTGCGGCCGAGAGAATCGACCGGGCGCTCCCGACGTCGGGGTCGCCCTGACCGAGCAACTCGCTCGCGCTGCGGGTGTACGCGAGGTGGCGGACGCGGTCGGTGACGCCACGGGCCGTCGCCAGCCCGGGCGCGACGCTCTCGACGTCAGAGGCCGCACTTTCGGCCTCGAAGGCGGCGAAGTCGTCGTCCTGTCCCCCCAGTTCGAGGACGTACACACCCCTACTGGCGACGGACGACGCATCAGCGTGTCGGTCGCCCTCCTGCCGAGTCCCCGGCAAGATTCGTATTTGTGTCCGGGGACGTCAGGTTGTGAATACGTCTGTGACCTGACGGTCGTCCCCATGCCACGAACCTTTATATAGTTTAAATACGTCGTTTAAGTCGAGACATGGCCGATCCAAAGGAAACCATCAACATCGAAAACGTCGTCGCCTCGACTGGAATCGGGCAGGAACTCGACCTCCAGAGCGTGGCGATGGACCTCGAAGGGGCGGACTACGACCCCGAACAGTTCCCCGGTCTCGTCTACAGGACACAGGAGCCCAAGTCAGCGGCGCTCATCTTCCGGTCGGGCAAGATCGTCTGTACCGGCGCCAAGAGCACCGACGACGTCCACCAGAGCCTGCGCATCGTCTTCGACAAGCTGCGCGATCTGAACATCCAGGTCGACGAGGAGCCGGAGATCATCGTCCAGAACATCGTCACCTCCGCCGACCTGGGGCGGAATCTCAACCTGAACGCCATCGCGATCGGGCTGGGCCTCGAGAACATCGAGTACGAGCCCGAGCAGTTCCCGGGGCTGGTCTACCGCCTCGACGAGCCCGACGTCGTGGCGCTTTTGTTCGGGTCGGGCAAGCTCGTCATCACCGGCGGGAAACAGCCCGAAGACGCGGAAAAGGCAGTCGACAAAATCGTCTCCCGGCTCGAAGATCTGGGGCTGCTCGAATAGCTCCCGCTTTCACAGGCTACAAGGACGCAGCCCACCAATCGAAGGTATGCTTCAGGCGTCGCCAGTCGGCGGTGGGCCGCTCGCGCTCGTCGTCACCTTCCTGCTGGCTGTGGCCTTCTACGCCGTCACACTCCACCTCGCGGCGACCTTCTTCCTCGGTGACGTCCCGACCCAGTACGCTGTGCGCGCGGCTGTCGTGCCCGCGGTCGTGAGCTTCGCCCTCCAGCAGTGGGGGCCGGGCGTGACGCTCGTCGCCACCCTGTTCAGCGACGTCATCGCCGTCACCTGGAGCTACAGGATCCGCTGGCGGGCCGCGGTCGTCCTGGCGCTTCTCCACCTGGCCTTCTTCGTCGCCGTGTTCGTCCCGCTGAACAACGTCTTCGGAATCATCTCCTGACCGAGACCGTAGCACTAATACGCTCGTTTCTGCTGATACTCACCGATGGAACGGGACCGCGGGACAGTGATCGTACTCGCTGGCGTGGCGTTGCTCGTCGTGACGCTCGCGGCAAGCGCCGTGCTGGCCCCGCCACGGGACGTCGGGGACAGCCAGGGGTCGGCGACGCTCGTCGGCGTCCAGGGGGCCGGCCCCGGGTTCCACGAGACGGGGAACGTCCAGTTGCTGAACGACTCCGAGATGGAGTGGCAACACGCGGTTGCAGACAGCTACTTCGAGGCAGAACGGCTCCCCGACGGGAACGTGGTCGTGGCGTTCATCTCGGACGGCTACGAGGCGTGTGGCTCGTTCGAGTCGCCCTGCCCCCGGACCGGATATCGCATCCTCGACCCCGACAGCGGGTTCGAGGTCGTCGAGGAGTTCAGCTTCCCCGTCCGGTCGAAGACCAACAGCGAGACGCACGCAATCGACCCCCTCCCGGACGGCGGGTTCGCCCTCGTCGACATGGACCGCGAGCGCCTGCTGGTCGTCGAGGACGGGGAGGTCGCCTGGGAGTGGTCGGCGAGTTCCGTCTACGAGGCGCCGCCGGACCCGACCCGCGTCGACTGGCTCCACATGAACGACGTCGAGTATCTCGGCGACGACAGGTTCATGGTGTCGGTCCGGAACGCGAACCAGATCGTGATCGTCGAGCGCGGGGCCGGCGTCGTCGAGGTCATAAACGAGGACCGCGGGGAGGCCAGCGAGGAGACCTGCCGCCAGCCCGGCGAACTCACGGACTACGACGACGACGGCGAGGTCCGGTGTGGCGACCCCGAGATCATCCACCGCCAGCACAACCCCCACTGGCTCGGTGACGGCGCGGTTCTGGTCGCCGACAGCGAGAACGACCGCGTCGTGGAACTCGCCCGGGCCGACGACGGCTGGGAGCCGGTCTGGTCGCTCGAACGGGCCGGCACCCTGGACCTCCACTGGCCGCGTGACGCCGACCGCCTTCCGAACGGGAACACCCTCGTCACGGACACCTTCAACAAGCGGATCGTCGAGGTCACCGGGAACGGGACTGTCGTCTGGGGGGCCTCCATCGAGGACGTCCCCTACGAGGCGGACCGCCGCCCCTTCGGCGAACAGGTGGGCGTGCCGACCTACGACGGCGGCGACGCGGTGGTCGAACGGGGTGCTGGCGGCATCCCGGTCCTTTCGACGATCGTCGTCGCGCTACACGCTGGCGTTCCCGGGATGCCCTACTGGGTCCAGGAGCTACAGGTCCTGTTCGCGCTCGTCTCGCTCGCGCTGGTCGCCGTTGGACTCGTGGTCCGGTACCGGGGGTGACATCCTCCGCGCGGTAGCCGGCACGGAACCGGTCCCCGCGCTGGCAAGACGTGCCGCGAGACAGCAGGTATATGCAGGCTGGCGGCGAACTGGCGAATAATGGGCTCCCTAGCGACGTTGTTCGCGCCGGAGCGTGTCGCCGTTGTGGGGGCCACCGACACCGAGGGCTCTGTCGGCTACGCCGTGACGAAGCATCTCCGGGATTCCTTCGATGGGGTGGTCGTCCCCGTGAACCCGAACAGAGACGAGATTCTGGGGCTGTCGTGTTACGACGCCGTCTCCGACGTCGAGGGGATCGACGTCGCGGTCGTGGTCGTGCCGCCCTCGATCGCCGTCGACGTCGTCCGGGATGCCGCCGAGAGCGACGTCGAGAACGTCGTCGTCATCACGGCTGGCTTCTCCGAGGCCGGCAGCGAGGGCGCCGCCCGCGAGCGCACCCTCGTCGAGATCGCCGAGGAACACGACCTGAACCTCGTCGGGCCGAACTGCCTGGGCGTGATGAGCACCCCCTCGGGGCTGAACGCCACGTTCGCGCCGACCCAACCGGACCGCGGGAACGTCTCCTTTATGAGCCAGTCCGGGGCCTTCGTGACCGCGGTTCTCGACTGGGCGGCCGACCGCGACCTGGGCTTCAAGGACGTCGTCTCGCTTGGCAACAAGGCCGTCCTCGACGAGAGTGACTTCGTCCGCGCGTGGGGCGAGGACCGGGAGACAGACGTCATCCTCGGCTACCTCGAGGACGTCGCCGACGGCCGGGCGTTCATCGACGCCGCCCGCGAGATCTCGGCGGAGACGCCGATCGTGGTCGTCAAGTCCGGCCGGACGGAGGCGGGTGCGTCGGCGGCGGCCTCGCACACGGGTGCGATTGCGGGCAGCGACCGCGCCTACGAGGCCGGCCTGGAGCAGGCCGGCGTCATCCGGGCCGAGAGCGTCCAGGAACTGTTCGACGCCGCGTCGGTGCTGGCGGACCAGCCCCGTCCAGAATCCTCGGAGGTTGCCATCGTCACCAACGCCGGCGGCCCGGGCGTGATGACGACCGACGCCGTCGGCGACACATCGCTCTCCCTCGCAACCTTCGAGGACGCGACGCTCGATGCGCTCGAGGCGGGGTTGCCCGACGGTGCCAACATCTACAACCCGGTCGACATCATCGGCGACGCGCCGGTCGAGCGCTTCGAGACGACGATCGAGACCGTCCTCGACGACCCAAACGTGGGGATGGCCGTCGTCCTGGCCTGCCCGACGGCGACACTCTCCTTCGACGACCTGGCGGGGGCGACCACACGACTGCAGGCCGAACACGGGACCCCGGTCGCGGCTGTCCTGATGGGCGGGTCCTCGACGCGGTCGGCTGCGGCGACGCTGTCCGAGGCTGGCATCCCGACCTACTTCGACCCTTCGCGGGCCGTCGAGAGCCTCGAAACGCTTTCCGAGTACGCCGAGATCCACGGCCAGACCTACGAGAAGCCGGCGACGTTCGACGCCGACCGCGAACGCGCACGGGAGATACTCGAGACGGCTGTCGAGCGCGGCTCGATCCAGCTCGGCGTGGAAGCGATGGAGCTGCTGGAGGCTTACGGCATCCCGACGCCCGACGGCGAGGTCGTCGACGACCCCGTCGAGGCCGAACGCGTCGCAGAGCGGATCGGCGGCGGGGTCGTCATGAAGATCGTCAGCCCCGACATCCTCCACAAATCGGACATCGGCGGCGTCGAGGTCGGCGTCGAGCCTGGAGAGATACGGGACACCTTCGAGGACCTCGTCGCACGCGCTCGCCGCTACCAGCCCGACGCGTCGATCCTCGGCGTCCAGCTACAGGAGATGATAGACCTCGAGTCCGGGACCGAGACAATCGTCGGGATGACCCGCGATCCGCAGTTCGGCCCGCTCGTGATGTTCGGCCTCGGCGGCATCTTCGTCGAGGTGATGGAGGACACGACGTTCAGGGTCGCGCCGGTCGCCGAGGGAGAGGCCCGCGGGATGCTCGAGGAGATACAGGCCGCGCCGCTGTTGCGCGGCGCCCGGGGCCGGGATCCGGCCGACACCGACGCCGTCGTCGAGGTTATTCAGCGCCTCTCCCAGCTGGTGACGGAGTTTCCGGCGATCACTGAACTGGACATCAACCCCCTTGTCGCGGGCGCGGAGGGGGCCACGGCGGTGGACCTGCGGCTGACGCTCGACCGGGACGCCATGACCGACCAGGAGAAGCCATGACAACGCTACTCGTCACGTCGACGGCCGATGGCACAGGCAAGACAGCAATTAGCATCGCGCTCGCACACATTGCACAGGAGAACGGCGCGAGCGTCGGCTACATGAAGCCGAAGGGGACCAGGCTCGAAAGCGCGGTCGGGAAGACCCGCGACGAGGACCCCATGCTCGCCCGGGAGCTGCTCGAGCTGGATGCCGCGATGCACGAACTCGAACCGGTGGTCTACTCGCCGACGTTCGTCCGGGAGGCAATTCTGGGCCGCGAGGACCCGGCCGCGTTGCGCGAGCGCATCGCGGACAGCTTCGAGGCCCTTTCGGCCGACTGCGACGTGATGACAGTCGAGGGCGGCGGGCGGCTCTGGACAGGCGGTATCGTCGATCTGACGGACGCGGACGTCGCCGAACTCCTCGACGCGGAGGTCGTCATCGTTACCCCTTACGACGACCCGATGGACCTGGACAACGTACTGGCAGCCGCCGACCGTGTGGGCGAGCGGCTGGCGGGCGTCCTCTTCAACCCGGTGCGCGGGGCCGACTTCGACGCCCTGACCGAGGACGTGGCGCCGTTCCTCGAGGGGCGTGGCATCGAGACACTCGGCGCGCTGCCGTTCGACGAGACCCTTGCGGGCGTCAGCGTCGCAGATCTCGCCGAGGGGATCGGTGCCGACCTCGTCACGAGTGACGCGCCGACCGACGGGCTGATCGAGCGGTTCTCGGTCGGTGCGATGGGGAGCGGGTCGGCCCTGAAACCGCTCCGGCGGACGCGAAACGCCGCGCTCATCACCGGCGGCGACCGGTCCGACATCCAGACGACAGCACTGGAGGCATCCGGCGTCGAGTGTCTCGTCCTGACCGGCGGGTATCGTCCCTCGAACACTGTCGTCGGGAAGGCCGAGGACCGCGGCGTTCCGCTCCTGTCGGTCCAGACGGACACGCGGACGACCATCGACCGCGTCGAGGAGTCGCTCCAGTCCGACCGGATCCGCGATCCCGAGGCTGTCGTCCGGATGGGAGAACTTCTCTCCGAGGGTGTCGACGTGGACGCCCTGCTCTCGGTCGAGGAGTGACGCTGTTTCGCCGGCTGCATCAGCCGACCTTTATTAGTTCCTGGCCGTAAGTGGGGGCACATGAACAGCGACAACTTGACTTCCTCGGGCGTGGCGATGTACACCGTGGTCATCGCCGCGGCCCTGGTGACCGCTGCCGTGCTGGCCCCCGTTGTCTCGAGCGCTGTCCAGAGTACGGACAGCGACGAGCCCTCGGTCGCAGTCGTGACTCTCCGTGGCGGAACGACAGATGGGAACGTCAACGCGATCGCCGAGGACCTGCGTGAGGCACGGACAGACGACTCGATCGAGGCGGTCGTCCTCCGGATCGACAGCCCCGGGGGGCCGGTCGACTCGAGCGAGGAGTTCTACCTGGCAGTAAACCGAACCGCGAGCGAAATGCCGGTCGTCACGTACGTCGAGGGGTCGGCCGCCTCCGGCGGGTACTTCGGTATCGTCCCCTCGGACGACATCTACGTAAAGCCCAGCTCGAACGTGGGGAGCATCGGCGTCATCGTCTCCGCGCCGCTCAGCGTGGTCGATCGGGTGGAACAACAGCAGGAGTCGTTCGTCCGGTCCGGCCCCGACAAGGCACAGATCACCAAGGACGGCATCCGCGAGGACCTCGAGATGCTCCAGTCGGCGTTCGTCGGAACCGTGGTGCAACACCGTAGCGACGAACTCGCCCTCTCGGCCGAGGAAGTCGCCAGCGGCGACGTCTACCTCGGCACCGAGGCCGTCGAGAACGGCTTCGCCGACCGGATCGGGGACGTCGACGCGGCCATCGAACGCGCCGCCGAACTCTCCGAGGACATCGAAGGCGACGGGTACGACGTTACCTATATGGACGAGCCGAGCCGCCAGGTCACCCTCGCACTCGGCGCGGACGACGTGGAGGCGGTCGACGGGAACATCGTCTACGTCGAGGACGACTCGCCCAGCCAGGAGTTCGTCCAGCCTGTCACCTACTACGCAGTCTGGGGTGTCCCGGCTGACAAGGCGAACACGAACGTCACCGGCGGGGAGGTGATCCTCGATGGTTAGTCGCCCGGTCAGACTCATTGCGGCCTTCGTCGTGATCGTCGCGGTCGCCCTCGTCGGGTCGGTCGCGCTCTCCCTTGGCGGTGCTGGCGGCGCTCTCGACGGCGAGAACGTCAAGGGGCAGTCCCCGGAGCAGTTCCAGCCCGAAAACGTGAACCAGGAGTTCGACCCCGAGAGCGGTGAGATCGACATCGACTCCGAGGCCGACGACAAGCGCATCCTCGTCGACACCCGGCACGGGAACCAGCTCTCGGAGTCGAAGCTCGAGCCGGTCACCGAGGCGATGTTCGGGGCGGGATACACCATCGAGTTCGACGACGGTGGCGAGAGTCAGTCCCGGTCGGGCAACGGCGGGGCGGGCTACCGCGAGACGCTACAGAACTACGACGGCCTGCTCGTCGTCCAGCCGACCCAGGAGTTCTCCGGGAGCGAGATCGAGGCCATCCGTGACTACACTGACGCCGGCGGGCGCGTCGTCGTCCTCGCCGAGCCGACGCAGGTCCAGGGCGGCGCCGGGCTGTTCGGCGTCCCGAGTGCGGTCTCCTTCGGCGCCGACAACCTGACCCAGAAGTACGGAGTCCAGATCGGCTCCGAGATGCTCTACAATATCGCCGACGCGGAAAACGACAACAACTTCAAGAGCATCTACGCCTCGCCGGACGAGGACGGGACCCTGACCGAGGGCGTCGAGAGGGTCAACTTCGATATGGCCGGCTACGCCGTCGTGCGTAACACGCGGGTCGTCGACGTCCTGTACACCGCCGTCGACGGCACCAGTTCACTCGACACCCGCCGCACGGACTCGTATCCGGTCGTCGCCCGCAACGACAACCTGGTCTTCGTCGCAGACTCGACGTTCATCGAGCGAGCGAACGTCTACGACGTCGACAACGAGGCCTTCGTCGGGAACCTGATGGAGTTCCTCGTCTCCGGCGACCTCGACCCGGGCTTCGGGCCCGACCGCGAGTCGACCGAGCCGCGAGCGCCGCCGACGGCCCCGGAGACCCCGACGCCGCCGGAGCCATCGAACGCGACCTCCGGGTGAGCTATTCGATCCGGACGGTCGTTTCGCTGTAGAGGCCCTGTTTTTCGCTGTTTTCGACGTTCAGTCCCACGCCGAGGGTGTACGCGCCGGGAGGCGCGGGTTCCCACTCGCGCTCCGAGAGCCGGAACATCCGGTCCCACTGCCGGCGAAATCGCTTCCGTTCGCCCCTGTCGAACCCGATGACGCCGCGCTCGTCGGGGGCCGGGTCGTCGACGTGGGAGGCGCGGGCGAGGCCGTCGACGTGCCACTCCCATAGCCGCGGCGACCGCGTCTCGAGGGTGACCGGGGTCGGCAGCGCGTTCGACATCCTGACCACGAACGGGACGGGCCTGCCGGCCTCGACGCGGTCGGGGGCCGTGACGTCGACGGAGATGGCGCGGACCCGCAGCCACCGGGGGAGCAGCCGCCTGCTCCAGGCGGCCCCGTCGACGGACCGCATCGCCTGGGGCTGTTCCTCGCGCTCGTCGGGCGCGAACGGGTCCTCGTCGTCACGGCGGAGCGCCCCCGACTCGTAGATCCGACGCATCAGCGGAGGCAGGTGTGCCAACGACAAAACACTGCTGGGGCCAGCCAGAATGGCATACTTTTTAAGCCTCCACGTCCCGAGAGAGTAGTAGGGTATCATGTCCCGTGATCGATTTATTCGGGGGCCACCCCGAAACTACCGCACTCAGTGACGTTTCCGACGTACAGTTTCTCGATACCACGCTGCGCGACGGGGAACAAGCCCCGGGTGTGTCGCTGACGCCAGACGAGAAGGCACACATCGCACGCAAGCTGGACGACGCCGCGGTCGCGTTCGTCGAGGCTGGCAGCGCCTGTACCGGCCCGGGCGAGCGCGAGACGATCAGTCGGGTGACCGACCTCGACCTCGACGCGACGGTCACGAGCTTCTGCCGTGGCCTGCAACGCGACGTCGACCTGGCGATGGAGTGTGGCGTCGACGGCATCAACCTGGTCGTCCCGGCCAGCGACAGACACGTCACGACGAAGGTCGGGGCCACCCACGAGGAGAACGTCGCGACCACCGCAGAGCTGGTCGAGTACGCGAAAGACCACGGCCTCTGGGTCGAGGTCATCGGCGAGGACGGCTCCCGGGCCGACATCGACTACCTCGAAGAGCTGATGGCCGCCGCCCTCGATGCCGGGGCCGACCGGGTCTGCTATGCCGACACCGTCGGCCACGCGACGCCGGACCGCACCTTGGAGTGTGTGCGGACGCTGGCCGACCTGGGGCCGACGAGCACGCACACCCACGACGACCTCGGGCTGGCCGTGACCAACGCCCTGGTGTCGGTCGCGGCCGGGGCCGACCTCGTCCACGGCACGGTCAACGGCATCGGCGAGCGGGCCGGCAACGTCGCCTTAGAGGAGGTCGCAATCGCACTAGACCACGGCTACGGCGTCGAGCCGATGGACCTGACCGAGGCCTACGCCCTCGCCCAGCTGGTGGCGAAGCTGACGGGCATCCCGCTCGCGCCGAACAAGGCCGTCGTCGGGCAGAACGCCTTCACCCACGAGTCGGGCATCCACACCGACGGGACGCTCAAGGACGACGCGATGTACGAGCCCTACCCGCCGGAGAAGGTGGGCCGCGAGCGCCGGCTCGCGCTCGGCAAGCACGCAGGGCGGGCCGGCGTCGAGGCCGCGCTGACCGAGCGGGACGTGGACGTCGACGAGGACCAGTTGAGCGAGATCGTCGATCGGGTCAAGGCCATCGGCGACCGCGGCAAGCGCGTCACCGACGCCGACCTGCTGACGATCGCAGAGGACGTCAGGGGCGCCGACCGCGACCGCACGGTCGAACTGCTCGACCTCACGGCGGTCAGCGGCGTGACACCCCCGACTGCGAGCGTCCGGCTTTCCGTCGCCGGCGAGGAACGCGAGCAGGCCGCGACCGGCTCCGGCCCCGTCGACGCCGCGATGAACGCCGCCGAGGTGGCTCTCAGCCACGAGGCCGACGCCTCGCTGGAGTCCTACCACGTCGACGCCATCACCGGCGGCACGGACGCCGTCGTCACCGTCGAGGTGGAGATGTCTCGCGGCGACGACAGCGTCACCGTCACCGCCTCGGACTCCGATATTACCTCCGCCTCCGTGTCCGCGATGGTCGACGCGATGGACCGCCTCGTGGCCGACGAGGGCGAGACGGTCATCGCCGACGACTGATACGGACTGCCGTACGTCGTCACTCCTCCGGCGAACAGAAGAACGAATGATGGGCGGCTGGTTCTTCGTCGACCAGTCGGTGCGCGACTACCGCGACGTGCTCGGGGAGGTGGACGTGCCGGCGCTCGTCTGTCTCGGCAAGGACGAGAGCCTGCTGGAGACGGGCGGCGTCGAGTACGTCGCCGAACACACCCCGGGTGCCGAACTCGAACGGTTCGCCGAGAGCTGTTCAGCTGGTAGCTGATACTAACGGCTATACGCCCGGTAGTATGAGTGACGGGCTGAACATAGCCAACATTTCAAATGCTGATATTATCCGCGTTACCTTTATTGCGTACATCGTTTTTTATTTGATAATATGACCTCAAGCCGAGGAATAGGGTCACACTTACTGAACGGAACGCTACAGCGGAAGTTGATAATCACCTTTCTCGGATTCGCGCTGCTGACTGGCCTCGTCGGCGCAGTCGGCTTTTTCGGTGTTTCGCAGGTGTCTGCGACCACAGATACCGTTGTTAACGACGATATGCCGATTGTCGACGGCGCGATGGAAATGCGACTCGCCATCCGGCAGGAACGGTCAGCCTTCCACGAGGTACTCCTTGGAGAAGAGGAAGCCCGATCAGAGTTCGAGAACGGGAAACAGTCCTTCGACGAGTGGTATTCCCAACTCAGTTCCAGGAACGACCTCACAGCTGAGGAAACCCAGTTATTACAGAGTATAAAAGAAACGCACGACAGAAGCGTCGAGCACGCGGAGAATGCGATGAGAGCAAATGCGAACGGCAACGAACAGGTGATGACGGATGAGATGGAGTCCTATGACAGTACACAGACGGAATTAGTTGCCCAGACAGAGGAGTTCGAACGCCTCTCGAAACAACGGTTAGATTCCTCGATTGCGACTGCCCAAACAACCCAACAGTGGAGTGTTATAGCAATCATTGCGATAACTGTCATTGCGATCGCGATCGGGGTGCTCGTCGGACGGCGGTTTGGCAGGAATCTCGGGGGAGATATCAAGCGTGTTCGTGACATGGCCGAGAACGTCGCAGCCGGCAAGATCGACTTTTCTGTCGAACGGACAGATCGGGGGGACGAAATCGACGAGTTAGTCGCCTCGTTTGGCTCGATGCAGGCATATCTTCAGACCGCGGCCGACCAAGCACACGCTGTCGCAGCCCAGAACTTCGAGGCAGATGCACTTGACGAGGAGGTACCTGGCGAGTTCGGTGACGCGATAAGCCAGATGGCGACCGATATCGAGCAGGCACAAAAAGAGGTCAAAGAGGCACGAGCGAATGTCGAGGCTCTGAACGATGCGCTGGAGACGAAGGCCGCCGAGTACAGCGCGACGATGGAGCGAGCTGCCGAGGGGGATCTCACCCAGCGGATGGACCCGGAAAGTGAGAGCGACGCGATGACACAGGTCGCCGAAGCGTTCAATGCGATGATACGCGACCTCGAGGACACGGTCAGTCAGATCCGTTCGTTCGCAGGCGACGTCGCCACGGCCAGCGAGGAAGTCACCGCCAGCGCCGCGGAAAGCCAGAGTGCGAGCGGACAGGTGAGCGACTCTATCCAGGCAATCGCGACTGACGCAGAGTCCCAATCCGAGAGTCTTCACGAGGTGGCCGGCGAAATGCAGAGTCTCTCTGGGACGGTCGAGGAGGTGGCATCGTCGGCTAACGAAATCGCGGCGACCTCCAAGCAGACGGCCGATCTCGGTCAGACCGGACGAGAAGCCGCATCCGAGGCCATGGAAGAGATGAACACTATCGAAGCAAAATCGGACGAGACCATCCGGGAAATCAACTCACTCGCCGCCGAAATTGACGAAATCAACGAGATCGTCGAGTTGATCACGGACATCGCCGAGCAGACGAACATGCTGGCGCTGAACGCCTCGATCGAGGCCGCTCGCGCGGGCGAGGCCGGCGAGGGCTTCGCCGTGGTCGCCGACGAGATCAAACAACTCGCAGGAGACGTTGCGGACGCAACTGGAGAGGTCGAATCGCTCATCGACGATATCCAGTCCTCGACGGATATGGCTGTTGCAGACATCAAAGAGATGGGTGACCGCGTCGATTCCGGAGCGGCGACAATCGAAAGCGCGCTCGGCGCGCTGGAGGAGATTGCGGCCAACGTCGAGGAGTCGAATCAGAGTATCCAGGAGATCAGCGCCGCCACGGACGATCAAGCAGCCTCCACCGAAGAAATCGCCAGCATGATCGATGGGGTTGCCGAGTCGGCCGAACAGGTGAACGACGAATCGAACAACGTGTCGGCTGCCGCTGAAGAACAGACGGCGTCGCTCACGCAAGTCTCCCAGAGCGCGCAGACACTCACGGACAAAGCTGACACGTTGCAGGACCACCTTGCGTCGTTCACAGTCACCCACGACACTACCACGGTGGGTGAGAGTCCGTCGGATATGAGCGGTCGGTCGACCGCCGCTGCCGATGGTGGATCTAAGAACTATTGAGCGGACCCACTGCTGAGTTCATACTCTGAACAAAGTGAGGCTCAATCGACAATTCAGAGAGCGCCGGGCGACCGACCCCGACGGCTTTTCACCCGGCACGCCGAACGGCGGGCGTGCTCGTTGCACTCTCGGATACTCACGGCGAGACCGACCCCTGCCTCACCGATTACCTCCGGGAGGCGGTCGTGTCGGCCGACTGCGTGTGCCACGCTGGTGACTTCACGACGGCTGCGGTGCTCGACGCCTTCGAGAGGTTGGCCGACCGGCTCGTGGCCGTCTACGGGAACAGCGACAGCGCGGCATCGGAGCGTGTGGGCGATATCCCGTCGTCAACCCTGGCAGTCACGCTGATCCGCGTGGCTCGCACCCGGCGTACGCCGCCTTCGAGGACGACTCGGGAGGGGTGATGGGGCGGCTCTGTACGCCTGACGGCGAGTCGTTCGCCACGGTTCGGGTGTAGGAGGGCCGAAGCGGACCAGCGCACTCCACGCTACGGACGGGTACAAGAAGTAGCCGGCGGAAGCTCAAAGAACCGTTTGAGTCATCCCCGCCAGTACCACGCGACCGCGACGACGCCCAGAACGAAGGCCCCGCCGGCGAAGAAGATCAGCCCCGGCGGCAGGCCGCCCGCAGCCTCGGGGGCGACGTCCGTGGCGGTCCGGACAGCTTCTTCGGCCGTTCGCCTCGCCGTTTCGGTTGCCATCTCGAGGGGCTCGGGTGTCGGAGTGGTAGTCGGCTCGGGCTGTGGTGTCGGTGCGGGCGTCGGTTCGGGCGTCGGCGCCGCGGTCGCCTCCGGGGCCGGTGTGCCCGTGGGCTCGGGCGTCGGCGTCGCCTCCGGGG
>JAZKRS010000002.1:0-80652 GCA_036626435.1 Haloarculaceae archaeon
TCTCGGGACCCCATAGATATATGACAACAGCACACACGATCAAATAAAGTTAATGTTGGTTCGATGTGAGCGATGAGACCATGGGCACGCTGGGATTCGAACCCAGAGCCTCCCACCCGGCCAACTATCTCTACCGGGGGGTCGTGCCGCGCGGACTCACGCCCCTGTCAGCCGTCTCGACGACCGCGTGGGTGTTCTACCGATTGAAACTACGTGTCCGTCTGTGAGGATCGTCAGTGAGAAGATATTGACCTCCCGCCGATTCCTAACTGGTGGGAATGGTTGCACGCGTTGCGACGACCTGTTAGCCCATGATACTGACGGCTATAAGCCCGTGAACAATTTCGACCCCCCGTGGGGTCGAAGATGCTCACGAAGGTATAGCCGTCAGTACGACTACCACCTGGAGCCACCAGAGTTTCAGACCGAGGAAGCGATCGGCGGTAGACAGAGCTAGTGAACGATGGTCGTGGGCACGGGCACTGACCGGGCCACCGTCTCGGCCACGCTCCCGACGAAAATGCGCTCGATCCCCGCCCGGCCGTGGCTGCCGATGACAACCTGGTCGGCGTCGTGCGTTTCGACTGCATCGGCGATGGCCTGTGTTGGTTTCCCGACCGTGACGACGGTCTGGATTGTCGCATCCGACGGGAACGTCGACCGCTGGGCCTCGAGCAACTCCTCGGCCTGCATCCGTGCCTGCTCCTGCCAGTTGCCCCCGTTCGGGCCGTCGTAGGCTGCGAACCCGTCGACTGGGTCGATCGCCGTCAGGAGGACAACGGTCCGGTCCGGGAAGACTGCCCGGGTGTACTCGACGGCCGATTCGGCTTGCTCGGTCCCGTCACAGGGGACCAGTACGGTGTCAATCATCGGTCGGTTGTGGCGTGGCTTCAGTCGGGTCACCCAGTCCGGTGAGTGACTTCACGGCGTCGGCGGCCCGTCCCAGCACGATCAGCGTCGGCGGCAGCGTCGTGATTGCGGCGACCAGCGTCAGGAAGATCACCCCGACGGTCAGCGACCCGAAGTCGGCCGTGATGGGAAACGGCGAGAGAGTCAGCGCCGAGAAGCCGAACACCGTCGTCAGCCCGGAGACGGTGATGGCCTTGCCGACGCGTGCGCCCGCAGTTTCGATCGCATCCAGCCGCGAGACGCCGGTCTTGCCCGCCTCCTCGAAGTACCGCTCCATCACGATGATGGTGTACTCGGCGCCGATCCCGACAGTGAGCGCACCCAGCCCGGCACCCAGCGGCGAGACGGGGATCGACAGCGCCGCCATGTAGAGGTTCTGCCAGCCGATGACGAACACCATCGGGATCAGCGGTGCGACCGCTCTGAGCAGGTCCCGGTAGTACACCAGGAGCAACGCGAACACGAACGCGACGGCCAGCCCCGTCGTGACGTTGCGCTCCTCGATCTGTTCGACGATCGCGGGCGTCTCCATCCCCGTTATCAGCGGCTTCCCGGCGGCGACGGACTCGTAGCGCTCCATCCAGCGCAACACCTCCGGGTGGCGGAGCTGCGAGCCGCTGACAAGGACGTCGTACCGGACGTTCGAGCCCCCGCCGGAGACCGACCGGAACTGCTGGAGGTCGACGTAGGCCGGGAGATCCTGCGGGACGAACTCCTCGGGGTCAGCCAGCGTCCCCAGATCCGACCCGGCTGCGAACCCGCCAGCGGTCAGGATGAGCGCGACGCTCAACACGGCAAAGGGGTGCGCCGCGAGGAACCGCGTCGTCCGCCCGAGCGTCCGTCCCAGGCGCCCGACCTGTTCGTCCTCGTCACCGACAGCCGCCCCGGCCATCTCGCCCCCGTCGGCGTCGTCCAGGCCCAGCCCGCGCCAGCGGGCGTACAGCGTGAGGATCGGCACCAGAACGACGAGAGCGGTCAGGAAGGTGAGCATCACGCCGAAAATGGACGTCTGGGCGAACCAGACGAACGCCGGCGTGCCGCTGGTCGAAACCCACGTCGCCCCGAACCCGAGTGCCGCCGCCAGCATCGCGAGCAACACCGGCGGTCCGATACCCCCGAACGCGAGCGGGAGCGCCTCCCTCGGCGGACGGGACTCCAGTTCCTCGGTGTAGCGCTGGTGGAACTGGACGGAGTAGTCGATGCCCAGCCCGATCAGGATCGGGAACACCGAACTCGTCAGCGTGGAGTTTGGCACCCCGGCGTACCCGATCGCCCCGAAGGTGTAGACGACGCCGGTGAACACCGCGACGATCGGCAACAGTCGCAATGGGACGCCACGGAACAGGAAGAAGAGTGCAACAACCATCAGCCCCACCGCCAGCCCGAGCAGTTGCTGCGTGGTCGACTGGATGAGTTCCGAAGGCTGTGCCGAGAATGCCGCCGAGCCGGTGATAGTCACACTCACGCCGCTGGGGAACTGCGCCCACTCCTTCGCGTCGACGGCGTCGGTGTAGACGGGCCTGGTCTCCTCCTGGGTGAGCCCGGGCTCGAGAATCGTCGTCACGACGGCCGAGTCGGAGTCATCGACGACCTGTGCGATTTTCGCCTCGGAGTCGGGGATGCGGCCGTACTCCCGCCGGACTGCGTCGGCCGGGCTGGCGACCTGATCGACATCGTCGACGGCGGTGAGCCGCCGGTCGTACCGGTCGATGGCCCGCATCGTCGACGGGTCGGTCACGCTGCCCCGAACCAGCGTCGCAATCGTGCTGCGGTCGAACGCGTCTTCGAAGGCGTCGAGGGTCGGGTTCTCGCCGACGAACGCCTCGTTGCCCGTCACGCTCTGGATCTGGGCGGCCCCGCCGATTGCGACGCCGAACAGCACCAGCGCGAACACGAGCGTCAGGACCGGGTGGGCCTGTATCACCCGTCCGACGGCCGCGAAGACTCTTCGAAGGTCGATCATCTCGCTCTCTTTAGATCCGCCGGTAGACGACGGTGCCGGCACCACCCAGGACTAGCAGCGCGACCGCGGCTGCCGGCAACACCGGGAAGCCGCCGGACTCGGACTCCGAGACAGGGATGCCGACCGTGAGTGTCCCGCTGAACCGGGTGTCACCGTCCGGCTCCTCGTAGCGCACCTCGATTGCGCTGTCGTACTGCTTCGGGAGCGCGTCACTCGAGGCGCTGACGGTGAACTGCGCGGTGACCGTCTCGCCCGGTTCGATCGACCCGAGATACGCGCCGTCGTCAGACGAGGACAGCGGATCGCTCGTGAACAGTTTCGCGTTCGTGTTCGAGACTGGATCGTCGCCCCGGTAGCGCAGCGTGACCGCAAGCGTCTCGCTTCCGCCGGGCGTGACCGACGTCTCCGTGTCGACGACCTCGAACCGGTCCGGCAGGACGCACACGCGTACCTCGACCGGCACCTTCGGGGGTGAGGCAGGGAACCGCTCAGAAGCCCCGCTACCGCCTCACCCGCTTCAGCTTCTCGATGCGCGTCGCCAGCGCGAGGAAGACCGCCGAAAGCGTCAGGACGACGGCACAGGCCGCGGCGAAGTCGTGGGCCGGGACGGCGTGGCTGATTGAGCCGTCGACGTACTCGGCCCGGAGGGTGGTGTGGTGAGGCCCACCCAGGACCCCCCAGAAGTAGTCGACCACGTCGTTGAAGCCGTACCAGAGGGTCGCGACGGCCACCGCCCCGACGGAGAAGCGCGCGTACCGGTGGATGACGAACGCCTCGAGGACCATCGCCAGGTGGCTGAGGACCAGAAACCAGTAGAGCCAGGCCGCGATCCCCCCCGGGCCGTTGAGGAAGAGCTGGACGTACGGCGTCCAGAATCCGAGCTTGATACAGCCGAAGAACGCAAGCGCGTGGAGCTGCTCGGCGTCCCAGCCAAGCCGCCAGGCCGCGAGCGAGAGTCCGATGAAAAGTGTCGCGGCCGGCGAGTCCGGAATGAGCGGCCACGCGGCCAGCGGTGCCGCGCCGAGTTGCCCCTCGATCAGCGGCGGGGCCACCTCCAGGGGCCGGCCGGCGTAGTACCAGAACCCGAAGACCGTCCCGAGGAGGTTGACGGCGACGATGGGCCAGGCGAGCCGGAGGGCGACGTCTTCGAGCCACGTCGGGAGGGGCGCGACGTAGCGGGGCAGGCTCTCACTCCCGGGGACCGGCCCGTCGAAGTAGCGGGCGACAGCCGACTCGATGCGTGTGCCGACGCCGGTCATGGTGACGGCGACGGGTGGGGACGGCAAAACGGTAGCGGTCCCCGGCGGGACGACGTGCCGGGGCACGGCCGGCGAGGGCGGCGAAGGAACGGGTTAAGTGACTGAGAGTCTAAGGGGAGAGTATGCCAGAAGAGACCGATTTGGAGGACCTCCAGCGCGGGACCGAACTGGTCAAGCGTGGCTTCGCGAAGATGCAGAAAGGTGGCGTCATCATGGACGTCGTCACCCGCGAGCAGGCCCGCATCGCAGAGGACGTCGGTGCAGTCGCGGTTATGAACCTTGAGGCTGTCCCCGCGGACATCCGCAAGCGGGGCGGCGTCGCGCGCATGGCGGACCCGTCGTCGCTGGAGGCGATCATCGACGAGGTGTCCATCCCCGTGATGGGCAAGGCCCGCATCGGCCACACGAAGGAGGCCGAGATTCTCGAGGCGGCCGGCGCGGACATGGTCGACGAGAGCGAGGTGCTGACGCCGGCCGACGGCCGCTACCACATCGACAAGCGCGATTTCACTGCGCCCTTCGTCTGTGGGGCCCGCAATCTCGGCGAGGCACTCCGGCGCATCGACGAGGGCGCAGCGATGATCAGAACCAAGGGCGAGGCCGGCACCGGCGACGTCAACCAGGCGGTCCACCACCAGCGTTCGATTAAGGGTGCGATCCGCGAACTCGAGGGGATGAGCCACGAGGAACGCAAGAAGTGGGCCCGCGAGAACGAGGCGCCCGCCGACCTGGTCCACGAGACCGCAGACCGGGGGCGCCTCCCCGTCGTCAACTTCGCCGCCGGCGGCATCGCGACGCCGGCCGACGCCGCGCTGATGATGCACCACGGCTGTGACGGCATCTTCGTCGGGTCGGGCATCTTCGGCGCAGAGGATCCCGAGGCGATGGGGACGGCCATCGTCGAGGCCGTCAACAACTGGGACAACCCCGAGACGCTCGTCGAGATCAGCAAGAACGTTGGCGAGGGCATGCAGGGCGACGCCAACGTCGACCTCCCCGAGGAGGAGAAGCTCCAGGGCCGCGGTGTCTGATCCCGGGTGCCCCAGTCCGCAATGACAGACACTCCCCGGCGGGTCGACGTCGCTCCCTCGTCCGACCGCGACCCGGCCGCTGTCGTCGAGGACATCGAGCGGCCTGTGCTGCTGTTCGACGGCGTCTGCAACCTCTGTCACGCGGGCATCCGCGCAATCGTCAGGCTCGACGCCGGGGGCGACATTCTGTTTGCGCCCCTCCAGTCCGCGGTCGGCCAGGAACTGCTCGAACAGCACGGGCTCTCCGCCGACTACTTCGACTCGGTGGTCCTCGTCGAGGACGGGAAGGCCTACACCAAGTCGACGGCAGCCCTGCGCGTCTGTCGGCACCTCGACGGCCCCGTCCCGCTGCTCTACCCGCTCGTCTACCTCCCCGAACGGCTCCGTGACGCTGTCTACGACGTCGTCGCAGACTACCGCTACCAGGTTTTCGGGAAGAAAGACGAGTGTCCCGTGCCCGAAGAGCACATCCGCGAGCGCTTCCTCGAGCGGTCACTCGCCTGATGTCGGTCCCGATCGAGATGCGCTGGCGGCACGTCCTCTTCGAGAACTGGCCGGTCGACACCGCCGCCGTCTCCGCACGCCTTCCCGATGCACTCGACGTCGACACGTTCGATGGGCAGGCGTGGCTGTCGGTCGTCCCCTTCGAGAACGCCGACGTCCGGCCGCGCGGGCTGCCGGCGGCTCTGGGGCTCGATCTGCCCGAGTTGAACCTCCGGACGTACGTCACCTGCGACGGCGAGCCCGGGGTGTACTTCTTCAGCCTCGACGCCCACGGCGTGCTGGGCGTCGTGGGCGCCCGTCTCTTCAACCATCTGCCGTACTACTACGCCCGGATCCGACTCGCGGATGTCGGCGACCGAGTGTGGTTCGAGAGCCGGCGCCGCCATCCCGGTGCGCGCCCGGTCAGCTATGCCGGCAGTTACGGTCCGGACGGTGACCGGTTCCCGGCGCCGGGCGACGACCTGGCGCGGTTCCTGACCGAACGGTACCGCTACTACACGATGGCCGGGGACGGCTCCGTCCGGTACGCGAACATCGGCCACGAGCCGTGGACGCTCGCGCCAGCCAGCGCTGAAATCGAGGAAAACACGCTGTTCGCCGCGAACGGGTTCGAACAGCCCGAAGCGGAGCCAGTACGGTACTACAGCGCCGATCTGACGGTCACGGCGACGGCGAGTCGCCGGTGGGACGGGACGTAGCGGTCGTAGCTGTGCCGACACCCAGGTGAAAACGCACAAGTCGCCGCCGTTCGTTTCCGGGCGTATGCAGACCCCGGTCGTGGTGTTGCAGAACGTATCGGTCCCGCCGGGGGCACGCGACGTTTTCGAACAACTGACGTCGACCGAGGGCCGGCTCGCGGTCACCGCCGGCGTGGTACTCGTCGCGCTGATCCTGGCAGGGCTGATCGCCCCGTTCGTCGTCCGGCGGGTGAGTGCCACCCTCGAGCCCCGGGTTCCGACCGGGCGCGTCGCCGACGCACTCGACCGGACCGGCGCGTACGTCCCGTCGACGGTAAGCGCCCTCGTCCTCCGGTCGATCCAGGTTGGCGTCCTCCTGCTTGCGGCCATCTCGCTTCTGGCCGTCTGGGGGCTGGCCGATCTCGCCGTCGAGGCCCTGACGCTGCTGGGGCTGTCCCTGCCGCTTTTCATGCAGATCGTGACGACCCTCGCGCTGGCGCTGGCCGGCTACGTCGCCGCGGACGTCCTCGCCGATAGCGTCAACCGGTTCGCAGAACGCAGCGACCGCGTCACCGACCACCAGCAGGAGATCCTCCTCAGGATCGGGAACCTCGCGATCATCGCGGTGCTGATCGCCACGGCGCTGACGATCTGGGGCGTCGACCTCTCCGGGCTGCTGGTCGGAGCGGGCTTTCTGGGCATCGTGGTCGGCCTCGCCGCCCGACAGACGCTTGGGTCGCTCATCGCCGGGCTCGTGTTGATGTTCTCCCGCCCCTTCACCATCGGTGACTGGGTCGAGGTCGGCGACGACGAGGGAATCGTCACGGACATCACCATCGTCACCACGCGCCTGGAGAACTTCGACGGCGAGACGGTCGTCATCCCGAACGACCGGGTGGCCAACCAGCCGATCACGAACCGCAGCGAGCGCGGCCACCTGCGCATCCGGCTGGACGTGGGAATCGACTACGACACGGACCCCGACCACGCCGCCGCAGTCGCACGGGAGACGATGGAAGACATAAAGCAGGTCGTCGACTCACCCCCGCCGCAGGTGATCCGCAAGTCCTTTGGGGACTCTGCGGTCGTGCTGGAACTGCGGTTCTGGGTCGACCGGCCGATGCCACCCCGGAAGTGGCAGGCGGTCGACGCCGTCGTCCAGTCGGTCAAGGACGCCTTCGAGGCGGAGGGCATCAAGATACCCTTCCCGCAACGGGAACTCTCGGGGCGAGCCGAGACCGGCGGCTTCCGCCTCGCCGACGAGACGGTCGAGCGGTCGGGTGCCGTCGAGGACCGCGGCGTTCAGCCCGACGGCGACAGTTAGGGTTTTAACTCATAGTGATTGCTGTAACAGTTTACCGGAGCGACTGACTGCTGTCCGGCGGTCGCATCGGTAATGGCTTACAGCAGTCACTATGAGACTATCGAACCAGTTGTACAATTCTCACTGCTGAGAATTACACCCAAATCGCTATTTAATCTCTCAACAGACCGGAAAATATGGGAGTCTCAGGAACACGTGAGTCGGGCCGTGACGTGCTACCCAAAGCGACGCTGTTCTGTCCCGACTGTGACCACCAGAGCCGGGTCGACGGCGACTGGCACGTCGTCGAGACGACTCGAACCACCCGTTACCTGTGCCCGGATTGCGGGACAGAGATCACTGTCCGTCGCCAACGTTCCGGAGCGGTCACGACTATCCAGCCATAGTCTGGCACCCCTGGAACGCCAGCCTTCGCGCGTGGCTGGCAGTACGTACTGCTAGAAGACAGTCGCGCCCTCGCCGATTTGCGTCTTGTACACCCGTGCGTCGACGCCGTGGTCGTCGAACGCGTCGAGCATTTCGACCGCAATGTGGCGGCGGCTCCCCTCGTGACAGGCGGCGATGACCGCCGGCCCGGCACCGCTTATCGTCACGCCCGTCGCGCCCGCCTCGAGTGCTGCCTCCCGGACGGCCGCGTAGCCGTCGATGAGCTCTGCCCGGGCCGGCGTGACCACGGAGTCGTACATCCCCGCACCGACGAGTTCGGGATCGTCGCGGTGCATCCCGACCGTCAGCGTCGCGGCGTTGCCGACCGTCTCGACCAGTTGTGAGACGGACGCACTGTCGGGGACGACCTGGCGGGCGTCCCTGGTGGAGACGACGATATCTGGCAGGCAGGTCACGAGCGGGATGTCGGCATCGACGCTCCGGACGCCGTCCTCGGTGGCGACGGTAAAGCCACCCATGATCGCCGGCGCGACGTTGTCGTCGTGGGCGTCGCCCGAGACGACGGCCTCGCCCTCGGCCGCGACTGGGACCAGTTCCTCGCGGCTGTAGCCCCGGTCGTAGAGTTCGTTCAGCGCGACCGCCGCCGCTGCCGCGCTGGCCGCCGACGATCCCAGCCCCGAGGCCGGCCGGACGCCCTTGTCGATCTGAATGTGTGCCGGGGCCTCCAGGGCCTCCGCGACGGCGCCGACGGTGTTCTTCTCGGGGTCCTCGGGGATGTACTGGCTGCCGGCCCCCGTCACGTCGATGGTCGTCTTCTCGGCCTTCTCGACGCGGACGACGTCCGCCGGACGCTCGAGTGCGACGCCGAAGACGTCGAACCCGCTCCCGAGGTTCGCGCTCGTGGCCGGCGCCCGGACGGTCAACATACGCCCCCGTTCCGCGAGTGCGGGCAAAAAGGTAGCGGAACGTGCGACTTAAGCGCGCGAACCGTCTACCCCGTCCCGATGAGCCGTTCGGGGGAGTTCTGTCCGCGCTGTGGCGAGACAGTCGACCGCCCGGGTCCGCTCCAGGACCCCGACAGCGCCCTCTGTGACGAGTGCTACCTGGAGGAGTACGACCTCGTCGACGCACCCGACCGCGTCGAAGTTCGCGTCTGTAGCCAGTGCGGCGCGGTCCACCGGGGGAACCGCTGGGTCGACGTCGGCGCACAGGACTACACCGATGTCGCAATCGAGGAGGTCACCGAGGCGCTGGGCGTCCACGTCGACGCGGAAAGCGTCTCCTGGCAGGTCGCCCCCGAGCAGGTCGACGAGACGACGATTCGGATGCATTGCCAGTTCTCCGGCGTCCTCCGGGGGACGCCAGTGACGGAGGAGGTGGTGGTCCCGGTCAAGATCGGCCGCGAGACCTGCGATCGGTGTGGCCGGATCGCCGGCGGCGCCTACGCGAGCGTCGTGCAGGTGCGTGCCCGCGACCGGACGCCAAGCGACGAGGAAACCGAGCGCGCCGAGGCCATCGCCCGTGGGGTCGTGGCCGACCTCGAAGCCGAGGGGGACCGCGACGCGTTCGTCTCCGAGGTCGCCGAGGTCGACGACGGGCTGGACGTGAAGCTCTCGACGACGAAGCTCGGCCAGCGCGTCGCCCGGCAGGTCGTGACCGAACTCGGGGGCTCGTTTTCGAGCTCGGAGACGCTGATCACCGAAGACGAGGACGGCAACGAGGTCTACCGCGTCACGTACGCCGTCTACCTGCCGCCGTACCGCCCGGGCGAGGTGATCGACCCCGGGGACGGCGACGGACCGGTGCTCGTCCGGAGCGTCCAGGGCAATCTCAAGGGAACTCGCCTCGCGACCGGCGAGGGGTACGAGGCCGCCTTCGAGGACGGCGACGCGCCCGACGCCCGGCAGCTGGGCTGGCGCGAGGACGGAACCGAGACGACGCTCGTCGCCGTCGAGGACGAGCGCGCGGTCCAGGTGCTCGACCCCGAGACCTACGAGTCGAAGGCCGTCCCGCGACCCGCCTACCTCGATCCCGCCGCCGAGACGGTGCCCGTCCTCAAGAGCCGCGCCGGCCTGCACGTCCTCCCAGAAGAATGACCGGTCTCGCCGCAATCGTCGAGAAGCCACGCGCCCAGGCCGCGATGGGGTCGTTGCGCGCCGAAGGGGTGTACGACGACGACCGCTCTGTCTACGAGTGTGGCGACGAGACGGTCGCGATTCCAGTCACCGACCACCCGGCCGAGACCGACATCGTCGAGGTCGTCCGCGAGGAGGGCGAACCGCGCCTGCGGACGCTCGAAGATCACCTCCGGGAAGAAGGGTGGACCGACGACGAGATAGCGCGCACCCCTGGATCGTGGGCCGTCCTCGGGAGCGTCGTCCTCGTCGAGATGGGCGAGGCGCCACGCCCCGGCGAGGTCGGGGCGGCGCTGCTCGCGATCCACGGCGGCGCAGACACGGTCCTCGCTCGCGGCGGCATCGACGGCCAGCACCGCGAACCCTCGGTCGAGGTCGTCGCCGGCGAGGGCGACACGGAGACGGTCCACCGCGAACATGGGGTCGAGTACGCCATGGACCTCGCCGCGGTGATGTTCTCGCCGGGGAACAAGGCCGAGCGCGCCCGGATGGGCGAGGTCGTCACCGACGGCGAGCGCGTCCTCGACCCCTTCGCCGGGGTCGGCTACTTCACGCTGCCGATGGCTCGCGCCGGCGCCCGCGTGACCGCCATCGAGCGCAACCCCGAGCCCTTCTCGTATCTGCTGGAAAACGCGGTGCGAAACGGCGTCTCCGGGCGCGTCGAGCCCTACCGGGCGGACTGCCGTGACGTGCTAGACTCCCACGACGGGGCGGCGTTCGAGCGGGCCGTGATGGGCTACTACGAGGCCCACGAGTACCTGCCCCACGTGTTGCCGGCCCTGGAACCGGGGGGGACGCTCCACATGCACGAGGCGACCCCCGAAGTGCTGGCACCCGACCGCCCAGTCGAGCGGTTGCAAGACGCCGCCGGCGATATCGGGCGAGGCGTCACTGTCCTGGAAAGCCGGGAAGTGAAAGGCTACAGCGAGGGCGTCGTCCACGTCGTCGTCGACGCACAAATCGAGTGAGATCCGGAGATGACGGCCACGAAAGGCCTAATTGCCCGGATACGTACAGTTTGGTATGGACCGCCAGCAGATTATCGCCATCGTGTTCGTTTTGCTGATGGTGGGATCGTCGATCGCCTACGGGCTCGCCTCGCTCTTCTAGTCCCAGACGTCGGAGAGGGGGTGGTCCTCGCTCGCATCCGAGCCCGAGCGCGTTCGCGACCGACGGGTCCCCGCCCTGGACTGGCCGGACAGCGCCTCCCCCGGCGCGAACGCGGGCAGATCGGGCCGTTCCATCCGGTCGACCTGCGCGGCGAACCAGTCGGGCATGTCGGCTCGCGCGCGCTCGAACAGGTCGAGCAGCGACGAGTCCGCGAGATAGGTCACCCCCCAGTCGTCAGGCGCGCGAACGACACGCCCGCAGGCCTGGATGACCGTCCGCAGCGCGGTCCGGTAGTACCAGCCCCACTGCCCCTCCTCCAGCCTGCGGGCGACCCGCGAGTCGCGCGTGTTGGGATAGGGGGCCTTGCAGAGCACCTGCCACCGACAGCGGTCGCCGTCGAGGTCCAGTGCCTCCTCCATCTTCACCGAGAGGAAGACGTCGGGACTGTCGCTTCGCTTCCAGGCAGCCAGCTGGCCGTCGCGATCCTCCCGGTCGTGGCCGCGCACCCGACCCTGGACACCGAACTCGGCGAGCAGTTCTGCGAGTCGCTCCTGGATGGCATACGAGTGACAGTGGACCAGCCCCTTCTCGTCGGGGCGGGCCCCCATGATCCGCACGAGCGTCCTGGCGATTTTCGGCAGCGTCTCGTCGCGGTGTTCGTAGGTCATCTTCCCCTGCGTGACGTCGAAAAGCGGGCGGTTCTCGACCGGAAATGTGTGGGGGACGTCGACGAGCGCCACGTTCGCGGGATCGAGGCCAACGCCCGCACAGAAGGCCTCCTTGTCGAGGATCGTCGCAGAGAGGAGCGCGAACTTCCCCCCGCGGTCCCAGACGGTGTGATGGAGGTACCGCTCGGGGTTCATCGGCTTGATCGTCACGCGCGTTCCCTCGCCGTCGGGCTGGTCGACGACCCAGGTTGTCGGGCTCTCCGGGTCGCTATACTCCTCGATGAACCACCCCAGATCCGAGCGCAGTTCGGTGAGCCGGTCGCGCTCGGCGACCGCCTCAGGGGTCAGCTCCGCGTTGCCCCGGAGTTCGTCGAGACGGCGGTCACAGAGCGTCCGGAGGCGGTCGGCGTAGGCTGCGGCGTCGTCGAGCCCGTCGATTACTGGAGACTCGGAACTCGACCAGACGGGAACCGTGTCGGGGCCCAGATCGATGGTCGCGTACATCTCTGCCCACTCGCCCAGCCCGTGGGCCTCGTCGACGACCACGACGTCGCGGACGCCGAAGACGTCCGAGCCGGCGGTCTGCATGAAATAGGCGAGCGTCATCGCCGCGATGGGCTGGTTCGCGGCGATGGTCCGATCGGAGAAGTACGGACAGCGGTGCTTGACCTGGCAGTCGAACTCCCGCTCGCGGGCACACGGGGCCTGATTGACCGGCGTGTCCGTCTCCCCGGGCAGGAGGCAGTCGTAGTTGTTCTTGCCGCGGACGATGGCCAGGTCGGCGAGCAGCCTGTCGGCGGCCACGTCGTCCAGTTGCGAGACCTGCGGCGTCGTGTAGTAGGCGCCGGTGGGGCGCGTGGGGTCGCCCGCTCCGGGACGGCGGGCACACCCCGCGATTGCGCGGGCGAGCAGCGACTTTCCGCTGCCGGTCGGCGCGCGCGCCAGCACCACGTCGTTGCCGGCCGCGAACGCGTCCCGGATGTCCGCGAGCGCCTGCTCCTGGGCCCCGCGGTACTCGGGGGCGGGGAACTCCTCGAAGATACGCGACGTGTCCACGGCCGTACTGATCGCGTGGGGGGTTTAACTCTTTCAGGCTAAGTCCCCGTCCTCAAGGAGCGACTGAAGGGAGCGAGTAGGGCGGGGATACAGCCGTCGAGAACTGAATTTTCGCCTCCCGGGTGCCCCGTCGACCGTTGCGCTTCCGGCCGCCGAAACCTGTAGTTACTAGTGGACCTCGGACGAACGTCCGCTCATGCCCGAGCGCACAATCGGCTTCGTCGGACTCGGAATCATGGGGCTACCGATGGCAAAGAACCTCGTCGACGCCGGCTACACCGTCGTGGGCCACAACCGCTCACAGGAGCCGGTCGAGGACCTCGCTGACTACGGGGGCGAGGCGGCGGCGGACGCCACAGACACCGCGGAGCAAAGCGACGTCGTCATCACCTGCCTCCCCGACTCGGCAGTCGTCGACAGCGTCGTCCGCGAGGAGATCATGCCCGGGCTCGGCGCGGGCATGACCGTCATCGACATGTCGACCATCTCGCCGACGGTCACCGAAGACCTCGCGTCTGACCTGGCCGAGATGGGCGTCGACATGCTCGATGCCCCGATAAGCGGCGGCGAGAAGGGGGCCATCGAGGGGACGCTCTCGATCATGATCGGCGGCGACGCGGACGTCGTCGAGGCTCACCGGGACCTCTTCGAGGCGATGGGCGAGACAGTTACCCACACCGGACCGAGCGGCGCCGGACAGACGACGAAGGCCTGCAACCAGATCGTCGTCTCCGCCCAGATGGTGGCGGTCAGCGAGGCGCTCGTCTTCGCCGAGAAGGCCGGCGCGGACCTGGAGGCGGTCGTCGACGCGATCAGCGGCGGCGCGGCGGGCTGTTGGACGCTCGACAACCGCGCCCCGAGCATGATCCAGGGCGACTTCGAGCCGGGCTTTTTCGCCGGCTACCAGTACAAGGACCTGCGCATCGCGACCGACGCGGGCGAGGCCTACGGCGCGGTGATGCCCCAGACCGAACTCGCACACGAACTCTACAAGACGATGGAACAGAACGGGATGGACCGGGACGACAACTCCGGTGTGATGCAGGTCATCGAGATGCTCTCGGGGGCTCAAGCGCGCGTCGAGGAGTGATACTGACGGCTATACACTCGTGAGCAGAGTCGACCCCAGGGGGTCGAAATCGCACACGGGCTTACAGCCGTCAGTATGACCGCCGATCACCCGGGCGGCAGTTCCGCCACGTCCTCGGCGGTCACCTCGCGGTCGTCGGGCAGGCGCTCGATACACTCGAAACAGAGGAAGTGCTCGGTCCCGTCGGCGAGTTCCAGTTCGATTCCGCCGGTCGTGTCCTTCTCAAGCGTCCAGAGGTTCGCGATGCCGCCGGCTATCGACACCTGTGTGCCACACCCGTCGCAGGGCTGGCTCGCCATGTCCGAACTGAGGGAACGGACGCGGAAAGCGCTTTCCCGTCTCACGGGCTTGTAGCCGTCAGTATCAGTAGTGTCGAAACAGGAGCTGTCGGACGTCGTCTCTCGTCCGGGCAGATGCTGTCGTGCCGTCGGGCAGGTCCACCTCGTAGGGCGCGTCGCCGCCGCTCTCTCGCCACTTGTCGTCGTGCTCCCGGAGGAGCTGGTTGGCTGCTGCGACGGGGTTTCCGGCAGTAGCGATCCTGCTTTCGGACTCTTCCCCGGTCGAAGAGGGGGTGTCGTCGTCGTTTTTTTCGGTGTCGGCCGTCCCGATCTTGACGACTGAATTCGCTTCGATGGTCTCCTCGTCGGGGCCGGGATCGACGTCATCCGTCTCCTCGTCGGGGCCGGGATCGACGTCATCCGTCTCCTCGTCGGGGGTCGACTCGGCCCCGTCCGTCTCCTCGCTGTCGCCGTTTGTTGCGGTCGCTTCGAGCCTGGCGGCGAACTCCTCGGCGCCGAGTTCCCCGAGGAGTTTGCCGCGCATCTCGTCGGCGTCGAGGCCGCTACCGGGCACCTCTGGGATCTCGCCCGCGACGTGCTGGAGTTCGGAATACGTCGCCGTCGCGATCTGCTCGTACGCGCCGTTGGAGTCGGACTCCTCGGGCGGCGTGTACGTGTCCAGCAGGTACTCGAGCGCGTCCTCGATGCGGGTGTGTCCGTAGGTGTCGACGAACGCGTCTTCGACGTCGCGTCGAATCCCCTCCAGCCGTTCGCTTTGGTCCTCGGAAATCGAGATTTCCGGCATCGTGCGGGCGTACGGTACCCCCCGGCATAACTGGTTCCCCGGATCCACACGTTTGATTACGGCACCGACAGTACAGTTGCGTATGCGATGTCCGCGCTGTGGTGGATCTCTCGCGACCTTCGCGGTCGAGGGGGGCGATGAGTCGGCCGTGGTCTGTGAGTCCTGCGGGTTCACCGGCGTCTCCGCCGAGCATGGTTCCGAACTGGCTGACAGCGAGTCCTGGGAGCGTGCGATAGAGCGATTCGACGAGACCCAGTTATCGCCCGACCGTACCTGTCAGACGGATCGGACTGAGGGGGTGACGCCACCCGACGACGAGGCCGACACGGACATCGATCCAGAATGGTTCGAGGAGTCGGTGTCGGTCGCGGCGTCGCTCCGTGGGACGGACGAATCTGAACAGACCGGCGCGGAGTGACTCCTCATACTGACGGCGATACGCCCGTGAGCGCTTTCGACCCCCGCGGGGTCGACTCTCTTCAGGACGGTATAGCCATCAGTATCAGTCGTCCGTTTCGACTTCCGGGCCGTCCCTGTCTGCCGGCTCCGGGGTTCGTCCGCTTGTCGTTCGTTCCTCCTCGGAACGTGCGGCGACGAGTGCGCCCTGGGCGACGCTGTACATCGGGTTGTCCGCGCTGCTCACGTCGCTCACCGAAAACGGCAGTGGGGCCTCGGCGAGACGCTCTGAGAACAGTTCCTCGAACCCGTCCGGGCTCGCCGTCCCGCCGGTGACGACCACGGGAACGTCGAGCCCCTCCTCGATGTCCTCCTCGTCGACCTCGGCGATAACGTTCTCGATGACGTAATCCAGCAGGTTATCGTAGTAGATGCTGAGCGCGCCTTCGATCCCGCCGACATCGGTCTCGAAGTCGAGTGTGAAGTCCTCTTCTTTGACCGAGGTCACCTTGTCGACGGGGTTGCCGGTGGCCTGGGCGGCCTTCTCGTCGATCCAGTCGCCGCCACGGGCGATAGAGAACTTCATCACCGGAACCGCATAGTAGGACAGACACACGTTAGTCATCCCGGCGCCGAAGCTGATCCCGAGCCCCGTGAACTCGCGGTCGGCCAGTTCGGAATAGATCACTGACATGCCCTCGTTTATCGGTTCCGGGCTGTAGCCCATATCGCCCAGGAGCGATTCGATCGTCTTCTGGTGGTACAGGGTCGACATCTCGTCGTCGACCGGGTCCGCGGGCACCGAGAAGAAAAGTAACTCCTTGGGGTACTGTGGTTCGCCGACGACCTGCTCGGTGATGAGTTTGATCATCGGGATTGCCGACTTCTCGTCGCTCGAGAGGATCCCGGCCTCCATCGGCCGGCGCGTCTCCTCGTTGAAGATGTTCGCGAAGTTCAACGCGTCGTCACCGACGATGTACACCTGATCGTCCTTTCGGATGTGTAAGACATCGCTGCGTGACAGCATCTGCTCGGCCATGTCGCTGTAGTCGAGCTCGACGAACGAGTTGCGCTGCTGGACGAAAACTGTCTCGTCGCCGTCCTGTCTTGCCGAGAGAATGTTCATCGTTCCGACGTCAAGTCCCTTTGCCATGCACTAACGGAGAGACAGGGGCAAGAAAAAACTATCTGAATCTGATCTATATGTAACAGGACAACGGTGACAGCCCGCTGTCGGGTCGACCGGCGCGGTCGTCACTCGAACAGCTTCTCGCGAAGCCGGTCGAGAGCGCCCCTGTCGCCCTCGACACCGGTCTCGAGTTCGTCGCTGGCGTCCTGCTGGCGCCGGAACTCGGTGAGTGCGTCGACCTGGTCGTCGGGGCTGTCCGCGCGCGCTGTCTCCGTCTCCCCACCCTGGAGGTTCCGGAGGCCGGACACCGCGTCGTCGACGCCCTCGCTCGACGAGCGCCTTTCGGTTGCCGACTCTATCTCCTGTTGCTCTATTTCGGTGTCCTCGGGCATATCGAACTCGAGACGTTTCGTGGTCGGTCCCTGCTCGACCCCGCCCCACGTGAGCGTCGAGTCCGACATCGCCTGGTCGATGTCCGCCTCGACCTGTTCGTCGCTGACGGTCTCGCCCTCGTCGGTCGCGGTCGCGGTTTGCTCCTGGCTGGTGACCTCACCAGTCGCTGGTGGGGCGATGCTGTCGACGTACTGAGCGACGAGCGCCGACCCGGTGGACGCTGCGAGGAGGACAATTCCGACCGCGTAGGTGCTGAGGACAGTGGTGTCATTGCCCGCGTCCGTCCACTGGTAGGGGTACACCTGCGTGAGCCAGACTACCCCCACGACACAGATCCCGGCTCCCACGAGGCTCGCGGCCAGCGTCCGCTGACCGACCGGCAGGAGGACGGCGATACTCAGCCCAACCGCCGGCAATGCGAGCATCGCAAACACGAGTGCAATCTCGCGAAGTTGCCAGAAGAAATCCGATCCGGGCGTCTGGACACCGCTGTAGAGAAACAGTACCAGCCCGACAGCCGCCAGTGCGATCCCCCCGAAGAACAGACCGAACCCGCCGTAAACGTCCCGCTCGGAGTCGGGTGTACCGACGTACTTCCGGTAGAACGACATCAGCGTCTGTTCCAGGACGGAACTGTCCGCGCCGGGTTCGGGGGCCGGGTCGGGCGAACTCTCGCTACTCATGTCGGGACAGTAGATTTCGACCATTATATTAGTTGGTATCACCCATCCCTCTCGCAGTCAAGGGGGAGGCGACCGGGCGTGTCTGTCGACGAAGGCTGTACATAAAAGGGTCGAGCCCCTTGTTGAACTATGCGCGTACTGGTCACAGGGGCGACGGGGTTCGTGGGTGGGCGACTGGTTCCGGTGCTTCTGGCGGCCGGGCACGACGTCCGCGCCCTCGTCCGGGATCCGAGCGGGTACGACGAACCCGAAGACGTCGAGGTGTTCCAGGGTGATCTACTCGATCCGGGGAGCTTCGATGCCGCCCTCGAAGGTGTCGACGCAGCGTACTACCTCGTCCACTCGATGCAGGCCGGCGAGGACTTCGAGAAACGCGACCGGACGGCGGCACGGACCTTCGCGGAGGCCGCAAGCGCCGCGGGCGTCGAGCGCGTGGTCTATCTCGGCGGGCTCGGCGAGGAGGGCGAGGAACTCTCGGCCCACCTCGAGTCGCGCCGGGAGGTCGAGAACCTCCTCGCCGAGGGTGAGTACGACCTGACGACGCTGCGGGCGGCGATCATCATCGGCCACGGGAGTGCGAGCTTCGCGATGGTCCGGCAACTGTCCTCGCGGCTGCCGGTGATGATTACGCCGCAGTGGGTGGGAAACGAGTGCCAGCCCGTCGCCATCGACGACGTCCTCGCGTACCTGGTCGGCATCCTCGATCACCCCGAGACGGCGGGGAAGACCTACGAGATCGGCGGCCCCGACGTCCTGACGTACGCGGAGATCATGAAGCGCACCGCGGGGCTCATGCGCCGGTGGACGCCGCTCGTCATCCCGGTGCCGGTCCTGACGCCGCGGCTGTCCTCGTACTGGGTCGGGCTGGTGACCGACGTGGACTGGCGGGTCGCACGACCCCTCATCGATGGGCTGCGGAACGCGGTCGTGGTCCGCGACGACAGCATTCGCGAGTACCTGGATTTCGAGCGAACCCCCTTCGATACGGCAGTCGAGCGGGCCCTCGCCGAGCGCGACGAGGCGCGGTCTGACGGCCACGGGCCGGACCCCGAAGAGATCGTCGAGCGTGTCAGAGGAGGGGGCTGATGGCCCAGCCGGAGTACGGGGAGACGTGGGTCTACGAGAGCATCATCGGCGCCCTGCCGGGTATCAGCCTCGGGGCGCGGGCGGCACTCGCCGTCCAGTTCGCCGGATTCGAGGTCGCCATCCTCGCCCTGGCGTGGGTCTACGATCTCTGGACGGCAGCCGTCGCCGGGACGGTCGCTGTCGTCATCGCCACAGCCGGGAGCGCCGAGATGCTCCGTATCGCGGGGCTGACACGCAGCGAGGACGTCCCCGACGCCTACCGCCGGCTGCTGTTCGGGTCGAACATCGAGGTGGTCCTTGCCGTCCTCGCCTTTGTCGCGCTCGTGACACACCTGTTCGTCTGGGACCCGCAGAACGCGACCCGGCCGCTCGTCGAGACGCTGTTCGGTCCGGACCCCCCGGTTCTTGTCGTCTACCTGATGCTCCTGGTGCTGTGGGACGTCTGCTACCGCATCGGGACGGGCTGGTGGGCCAGCGTGGCGGCGCTGTGGCGGTCGGCACGCTTCGAGTTCAGACCGGACACCCGCCAGCAACTGCGCCGTGCCGACCTGGAGACGGTGGGGTTCGGGCTGTTACAACTCGCGTTCGTCCCGTTTCTCCTCGGTCAGCCGGTCCTCCTCGCGGCTGTCGTCGGCCACGTCGCCGCGGTGGCGATGGTCGCAGGGCTCTCGGTGGGCTTGCTCGGGGGGCCCGGTCAGAATCAGTCCGACTGAATCTGCTTGAACTGGTCCAGGAGCTGCTCTGTTGACTCACCCGACTCGAACTCGACGCTGCCGCTGTACTCGCTACGCTCGTCGTCAAAGCTCGCCGCGACTTCGCTGTTCTTCCGTTCACGACGTTCGTGTTCCTCTTCGTCGTAAGCACCCATCGACATTGTTTACCACACCCACGCTTCGTGACTACAGCCTATCAATCTAACGGTGGGATTTCAGCCGTCGAGTTCGAGTGTCGTCGTCTCCGCCCAGTTCGTCTCGTTGACGAGGGTGACGGCGTCGCCGGCGAAGACGTACAGTGAATCGTCGACGTACCGGGCGCGCGTTGCCGGGTCCTCGGTGTCGACGGTCGTCTCGACAGTCAGCGACTCGTTGGTGTAGTCCATCACGAGGCTCTCGGTGCCGGCTGGCAGGACGAACACGCCGTGTTTGCGGTCCATGAGGAACGCGTGATGGCTCTTCGAGACCGCCGAGTAACCCCGATCGAGGACCTTCGAGTCGGCTATCGTCGGCTCGGAGAGGTTGCTCACGTCGAAGAGGACGGTCTTGACCTTCCCCCGCTCCTCGCCGACGCCCAGCACGTGGTCGTCGTCGACCGGGTGGAGGTACGACGAGAAGCCCGGAAGTTCGAGTTCGCCGACCTCCTCGGGGCTTTCGGGGTTCGAGAGGTCGACGACGTGGAATGGGTCGATCCGCCGGAACGTGACCACGTAGGCGGTGTCGTCGACGTACCGGACAGAGTAAACCCGCTCGGTGACGCCCATTCCGGTCACGTTCCCCTGCTCGCCGAGGGAGTCGCTGTCGAGGACGTAGAGGTCGTTCTCGCTGTCGGCGGCCCCGACGCCGGGGACGGTGGTCGTGATCCGCAGGGTCCCGTTGTGCTGGTCCATCGAGAACTGGTTCAGCGGCCGACCGGGGACGGCCCCCGTCTCCTCGACCGAGAGGTTCGCATCCGAAGCGTCGACGCGGACGACGCCGGTCTGTGTGAGGTTGCGCTGGTGGGCGCCGACGTACTCGGAGATCCCCTCGTGGAACTCCTCCCGGACCGAGTCGCGCTCCCCGTCGGGCAGCGTCGCGACCCACCGGTCGAAGGCGCGCCGAATCTCGCGTTCCTTCGAGTCCGGGGAGATGTCGTAGGACTGGATCTCCGCTATCCGGTCCGCGAGGTGGTCGGGGGTCCGGTCGAACTCCTCGCGGAGGAATTCGGCGGTGACTGCCGCGCGGTTCGAGGGCTTCGTGTACGTGACGTAGAGGGCATCGGGGGAGACGTAGACCACCGTGTTGTGGCTGGTTCCGACGAAGCTCACCGAGTCGCGGACCTTGCCGCTTTCGGCCTTGACGCTGAACGCGGAGTAGGTCGCATCGACCGGGATCTGGGTGTTCGGCCGGTGGACGTCCTCGCAGGCGACGGCGCTGTCGGGGCCGAGCGGTTCGATCGGACAGGGCGTCCCGGGGCCGGCCGAGGTCTCAGTGACGACATAGAGCGTCCCGTCGGCCTCGCGGGCGGTCACCAGCGACCCGTTCAGCGGCGTCGACCACGCCTCGGTCGGCTCCGCGGGGTCGCTGACGTCGTAGCCTGCCAGGCGGTCGCGCTCGAAGACGACCAGCGTCTCGCCCGTCTGTAACAGCTTTCCGCTCGTGTTTATCTCGGCGACCGCCTCAGGGGCGGCCGGATCGCTCGCGTCGACGATGTGGGTCTTCCGGTCGGGTGGCTCCGGGCGCGGGACGGCGGAATTACCTGCGACGTCTGCGGGCAGGGGGCGGGGTCCCCGGTACCGGTTCTCCGGCGCGTAGTAGAAGTGCCGGCCGTCGGTCTTGACGACATCGGGCTCGTCGAGTGATCCGACCTGAACGTTCGTGTTCGCGACGCGGGTGGGAGCCGCGCCGCCGTCCCCGCCGTCACCGCCAGTCTGGACGGCGTCTTCGGCCTCGGGAACCGGACGGGCCGTGTCGAACTCGACGGCGCTGTCCGCGACGCGGGCCCGTTGGCCGAGGTGGCTGCTGTCGGCGAGGACGTTGCCCTCTCTGACGTACGTCCGGAAGGTCGACTCGTTCGTGAAGGTGTCCAGTGAGGGGCCGTCGGCGTCGAGGTCGGCCGTCGGGCCCGTTTGCTGTGCCTGTGACTGGCCGGTCGCGCCGGCGCTCGATGGCTGTTCGGCTGGTCCGGGCGGCGCGGGATCGACTGCACTCAGCGTCACGCCGGCGCCGGCGACCGATCCGACGAGCAGGGCGACCAGGAGGAGCGCTCCGGGGCTGTGCTGTGACATACGAGAGGATTCAGCGGACAGCACCTATAAGATAGCGTAGGCTAAAACGGCGATTTGACCGACGGGACGGCCGACCCGCCGTCAGCCAGTTCCGGGCCGGGACCGGTCAGCCAGGGGTCATTTATACTCGCGAGCACGTAGAACGGGTGTGGCAGGACCAGTCCGGTTCCGTCGGGTCACCGGCGGCTGGAACGAGAACCGCGTCGAGGGTTCTCTCTACCGACCGCTCGACGACCGCTTCGGCGCAGGCATGCAGTCGCCGTGGTTCAGACCGCCCGACGGCTACGAGGCCCGCCGGCTGGAGATGGACAACGGCGACCTCGCACTCTTTACCTGGAGCGAGAGCGGCGGCGACGACGCCTTCTGGCTCGGAAACACCGAGACGCCCGAGGCGCTCTGGCACACCGAGAAGTACACCTTCGACGAGGTACCGTACCCGGTCGCGCGGTGGGCCCAGCGCGAGCTGCTCGCGACTCTGGCGGAGTCGGACCCGTGGCTCGCCGAGTACGAGTACGTCTCGTGGTTTTTCCTCCCCGTGTTCTTCTCGAAGGACGGCCAGGAGACCACCCGCGAGTTCTTTCGGGACCACGCCGCGGGCTTTCCCGACGCCGATCGCGAGGAGGCACTCTCCTTCTACGAGGCGGTTCTCGCAACCGGGACGCTCGACGACTTCCGGTACACGATGGCCTCGAAGCTCGGGACGAGCGAGCGCGTCGACCTGGTGCGGATGGGCGCGACGATGGCGGAGTTCCACACCGCGAAGCTGCTTTCCGACGCGGGCTACGGGTTCACCCCCGAGATCGGGCTCGACTCCGGGCACGCGCTGGATTTCCGGGTCCACGGCCCGGACACTCTCGTCGAGGTGACCCGGCCCGAGCCGCCGACCCGTCGCCGCGCGGGGACGCCGGCGGCCGCGTTGCGGGAAACCGTCAGCGGGAAGCGAAACGACCAGCTCGATGCCCACTCCGACGCTGTCATCTTCGTCGACTGCTCGTCGTTCCGTGACGACGAGTGGCTCGCAGTCGCCCAGGAGGAACCCGCCACAGGCCACGAACCCGCGGTCGTCTACTGGCTCAGACCCGACGGTCGCCTCGAGGGGTACACCCGCGGCGACGTTCCCCCCTCAGTGGCAGACCTGTTCTGAGTGGCTCCAGAAGGTGGAGTTGTCGGTCAGCGGCGGCTCCCGACGCCCGGGACGGACTGGTTCCGGGGTGTCAGATCGAGCAGCCGCGTCCGGCCGGCGACCAGACCACACAGGAACCCGACGGCGTGGCCGATCAGCGCCGCACGCGGCGAGGCGGTCGCCAGCGTGACGAGGACGGCGATGCCGAGCAAGAGGAGAAGTTGCCCCCGCCGGGAGAGATTTAGCCGATCGAAAACCCCCGCAGTCACGGAGTTTCCGGTGAGGAGGTAGCCAAAGAGGCCGAAGATCGCGCCGCTGGCGCCGACGACGGCCGTCGGCGGGCCGACGAGAGTGCCGAGGAACACCTCCGCGAGCCCGGCGACCGCACCGACGCCGACGAAGAAGGCGTGGAACCGCGTCACCGAGGTCCGCCAGGAGACGAGCGGCCCCGCGAGCGCGAGCGCGACGGCGTTTGCGAACAGGTGGCCGGGGGAGGCGTGTGCGTAGATGTTGGTGATAGCCGCCCACGGACGCGCCGCCACGGTCGGGTCGAGGACGAACAGCGCGTACCCGTCCAGCCCGAGGGGGCCCGAGACCTGCTGGAGGAGGAAGACGAGGCCGATGGCCACGAGGGTCTGGAGCGTCGGACGGCCGCGCAGTCGCATACCCCACCTCGGGCCCGGAGATACAAAACCGTCGTGGCGCGTGGATGGGGCAGGTATATTCTCCTCGAAGACGTACGGCGGTTATGACCGACGAATCCGTCTCGGCCGAGTTACCGGACAGCCCGTTGCACACGACTGGCACCGATCACATCACCATCTGGGGGAGCAACGCCGCGGACACGATCGGATTCTACCGGGACCTGCTCGGGATGCCGCTCGTCCTCCGCCAGCCCAACCTCGACGACCCCGACCAGACTCACCTCTTTTTCGACACCGGCGACGGCCGCATCCTGACGGTGTTCGTCAGCGACGACCGCGCCTCGGCCCGCGGCGTCCGGCCCGGCGTCGGCGGCGTCCACCACCTCTGTTTCGGCCTCGATCCCGAGCGCTACGCGGACGTCATGCGGGCGCTGGACGAGGCCGGGAAGGGCTACAACGTCTTCGATCGCGGGATCTTCCACTCGCTCTATACGCGTGACAACAACGGCCTCGTCATCGAACTCTCGGCGGACAAGTACGACATCCCGGACGAGCGCCGCGGGGAGGTGCTGGCGACGGCCCAGCGCATCCGCGAGGAGGACGGCGCCGAGTACGCAGCGGACGAACACCTCGCGGCCGCAGTAGCGGAACTCGGGCTCGACGCCGAACCCTACGACCTGCCCGAGGCCGACAGCGGCGTCGGCGGCGTCGAGTAGGAACGGCGGCGGGAGGTCGCGTCCCGCGTCATTCCTCGTCCATCGACTCGCTCGCGATGTGCCGGCCCCGCGCTTTGAGCTCGACCTCCCGCCGAGTCCGGTGCTCCTCGAGGATGCCCTCCTCGATGAGCTGGTCGAAGGTTTCCTCGACGGTGTCGACGTCCATCCCGACGAACTCCGGGATCTGGAACGGCGAGACACCCGAGTAAAGCGCCATCAGCACCTCGGCCTCGCGCTCGGGGAGGTCGATGTCGGTGGTGTTTTTCTTCTCACCCTTCCGGAGCAGCGAGGCGAGGACCGTGACGTGTCTGGACGCCCCGGAGATGTGCGTCTCCACGGCCGTCGCCTCCTGGGTGTGTCCCACCTCGATGACGCGACGCTTTTCGCCCATCACCTCGGATTCGTCCATCTCGACGGTTCCCACGTCGTCGATCTCGACCTCGACGAACTGCCCCGATGTGAGCGCGAGGGCGACCCCATCGGCTTCGATCTTCAGGCGGGCCTTCTCCCAGCCCGTCCCCTGGACGACGCCCCCTTCGACCGCGGGGTGTTTGACGAGCGCTATCTCCTGATCCAGGATGGCGCTGTACAGTTCGTGTTCGAACTCGTCATGATCGGACGGCGAGACGAGCATGACGTCCCCACCCATCCGCAGGGAGATGTAGTTCGACACTTGTGCGAGTGGCTGGTTAGCGTCCTGGCGGCCCGTGATGGCGTGGATCTTCGAGAGCGGGATGGTGCGCTTGCTCTCCGAACTCGCGAGGACCAGCCGCCTCGTCGAGAGGAGAATCCGGCCGCTGACCCACTCGACGTCCGGAACTTTCCGGCCGTCCTTGACGACCTGTGCGAACTTGCCGGTCCCGTCGGCGAGCTTCTGTTCGCCCTCGCTCATCTCCCGATCGTGTCCCCTCTTGGGTGTCCTGCCATATTACGATTCTGGCAAGGTATCGACGGTCGACTCTCTTGTGGATGGCGTCTCCCCCGACTCACGCGCCGGCGTGTCCGCCGAGCTTCGAGAGCGCGGAGAAGGCCTTCTGCCTGACCTGTTCGTCCTCGGTCTCGTCGAGCAGGCGCTGGATACTCTCTGCAGTCTGTGCGTCGCCGATCTTGCCGAGCGTGAAAAGCGCCTGGCCGCGAGCTTCACTGTCAGCGTCGGAATCCTCTGTGACCTTGAGCAGTTCCCGCTCGACGTAGTCGCCGCCGATCTCGGCGAGGCTGGTGGCAGCGAACTGCCGTGTCATCCCCTCGTCGTCGATCAGCGTCTCGACGAGCGCGTCGATCACCTCGCGGTTGTCCGGGTCGTCCATGACGCGGCCGAGCATCCAGGCCGTGTTGCGCCGCTGGGCGGACTGGGTGCTCTCGGTGAGTATCTCGACCAGCGGCCCGACAATGGTCGTGTCGTCGGACTCCGAAAGCCGCTCGACGACCGTCTCGCGGATCTGGTGGCTCGCCTCCGTCGGCACGTTCGAGAGCAACTGGATGAGCGAGTAGACGGCAGTCCGGCGGACGGCGGGTGCGGAATCTCCCAGGGCGTCAACGAGGTGGTCGACCGGTCTGTCGTTTTCGAAGTTGCCGAACGCGCCCACCGCGATCCGGCGGACGCGCTCGTCCTCGTCGTCGTAGAGGTCGAGCAGCGCCGACAGCGCCTGTCGGTTGCCGATCCGTCCGAGCGCCTCGGCAGCCTCCCGGCGGACGCCCGCGACGGGGTCTGTCAGCACCGATCCGAGTGGATCGGTCGCACGCGCGTCACCGATCCGTCCGCAGGCGCGCGCTGCGCGAGCACGAACACGGGGGTCAGAGTCGTCGAACCGGTCGGCGAGTTTCAGGACTGCGTCCGACTCGCCGAGTTCGCCGAGGGCGTTCGCCGCGGCCATCCGCAACTCCGGGATCGAGGCCCCCAGCGCCTGGACGAACGCCTTCGCCTTCATCCAGTCGGCGGCGTTCGTCTCCAGGTCGACGTCGGCCATTCGGACCAGAAGTTCCTCCAGGGCGTCCTGTCCCTGCTGGTTCAGGGCGTCGATCGCCGCCGCGGCGATCTCCCCCTCCTCCTCCTCGGCCGCCCGGACCAGCGCCCTGATGATGTCGTCCCGGTCGTCGTGGTCCTCCATGCGGCCGAGCATCTTCGCGGCCCGCTGGCGGATCTCCTCGTTGTCGGACCGCCGCAGGGTGCCGATCAGTTCCTGAGCGTTCCCCTTGCGCTCGTGTTCGAATAGCGACATTATGACCGTCGGTAGATGCGGCGTTGCTTGTGGATGGGTTCGAACACATCCCGACACTCCGAGGGGAGCGTCTCCGTCATGCCAATCATCAGGTATCCACTCTCGCGCAACGACTCCCGGATCGTCTGGAAGATTGGGGTCTTGTACTCGGCGTCGATGTAGATGAGGAAGTTCCGGCACAACACGAGATCGAAGTTGCGCTTTGCCTCCCCCCGGATGAGGTCGTGTTGCTCGAAGCTCACCATCCGCCTTACGTCCTGGCGCACCTCGAACCGGTCGCCGTCCCGGTCGATGTACGCCGAGTAATCGTCAAGCGGTTCGAGTTCCGATGCGATGTCCGTCGTCTGTGACGTCTCGTAGACGCCGCGTTGGGCCTCCTCCAGGATGTCGGGGTTGATGTCGGTCGCGGTGATATCGACGCGACGTTCCCTGATCTCGGGATCGTCGATGGCGAGCATCGCGACCGAGTACGGCTCGCGCCCGTCGGCACAGGGTGCTGACCAGACCCGGACACTGCGGTTGTTCGCCGTCAGATCGCGCATGACCTCCCGGAGCTTCTCCCAGGCTTCCGGGTTGCGGAAAAACCCCGTGACGTTGATCGAAAGCGAGTCCAGAAGCGCCTCCCGCTCTTCGACGTCCCGATCCAGCAGTCGCCTGTAGGGCCCGTAGTCGTCGATGTCGGTCCGGCGCATCCGGGCTGTGATCCGGCGGTCGAGATAGGCGTCGTTGTAAAAGCCCGTCTCGAAGTCCATCTCCGACTCGACGTACTCCAGCAGGTTCTCGAAGGCGTGCTCCTCGGTCCGGCTCATAGGGTCACCACGTCCAGAATGTGCACGATGTTGCCGTCGCCCAGCACCGCCGTCCCCGACAGGCCTGGCGTGCCGCTGAGAAGGCCCTCGAGGGGCTTGACGACGACTTCCTCCTGTGCGTTGACCGAGTCACACTTCAGCGCGACCTGTCGCTCGGACTCGCGGATGCGCACGAGCATCCCCTCCTCGACCTCACTCTCGATCTCCTCGACTTCCATCCCGCTCCCGCCGCCGTCGGTCGCCGCTGCCTGCCCGCCGGGCCCGGCGGCAGTCCCGGGCACGTTGAAGGCCTCCGCGAGATCGATGACGGGGTAGATCTCGTCGTTGTGTTTTATGACCTCCTGGCCATTGATCTGCTTCATCTCGTCGGTACGGGTGATCTCGTCGACGTTCTTGATGGGGATGCCGTACTCCTCCTCGCCGACCTCGACGAACAGAACCTTGACGATAGCCATCGTCACCGGGAGTCGAAGCGAGACGGTCGTGCCCTCACCGGGCGTGGCCTCGACGTTGACCGAGCCGTCGAGCTGGGTGACGGTGTCGTGGACGACGTCCATCCCGACCCCGCGACCCGAGACGTCCGTGACCTCGTCGGCCGTCGAGAATCCCGGATGAAAGACCAGATCGTAGATCGCCGAGTCGTTCATCGTCTCGAGTTCCTCGGGGGAGCGCACGCCGCTCTCGGTGGCCTGTGACTTGATCTCGTCGACGTCCAGGCCAGCGCCGTCGTCGACGACCTCGATGATGACGTGATCGCGCTCCCGGGAGGCCCGGAGCAGGACCTCGCCTTCGGGGTCTTTGCCCGTCCGCTCGCGCTCTTCGGGGGGCTCGATCCCGTGATCCAGCGAGTTTCGGATGACGTGCATCAGCGGGTCCGAGATCTCGGTCAGAATCGTCCGGTCGAGTTCGATCTCCTCGCCCTCGATCCGGAAGTCGACCTCCTTGTCGAGTTCCCGGGCCAGATCCCGGACCATCCGCGGGAACTTCCCGACGACCTTCTTTAGCGGGATGAGCCGCATGTCCATTACGGTGTTCTGGAGGTTCGCCGTGATCTTGTCGAGTTCGTTGAGCGTCTCCCCCGCCGAATCGAGGTCATCGTCCTCGACGGCCCGGCGGAGCTTGATGCGGCTGGTGACGAGCTGTTCGACCAGCCCGTGCAGATCGTCGAGCTGGTCGACGTCGACACGGACGGACTTGATCTCGTCGACGGAGTGGTCGCCGTCCGAACGCCCGTCGCCGGCGTCGGCTGTGTCCGACGCCCCGCCAGTAGTCAATGCGTCGGTCACGTCGGTGGCTGTCGCGCTCTCGACCTCCCCGACTGCGTCGAGTTCGGCGTCCACGCGGCCGAGGTCGTCGGCCTCGACAAACAGTTCGAAGGTGTGCTCGAAGTCCCCGTCCTCGATGTCGGCCCGGTCCGGGTGGGTGTCGAGGATGTCGAACAGCTCCTCGATTCCCTCCATCGCGAGCATGGCGTCGACGCCGGCCATCTCCGAGCCCCCGAGGTCGACCTCGACGTGGACGAGGCTGCCCGCTATCTCGTCCGGGTCGACGTCGACGGTGGCCGGGTCGATGTCGGCCTCCCCGCCGGCATCGGTCTGGGTCCCGCCACCGGCATCCTCGCCGACGGCCTCGGCGCCCTCGTCGAGAACTGTCCGGAGCTGTGAGACGAGGTCGCTCGGGTCGGATCTGGCCTCGCCGTGTTCCTCGATCTCCCTGACGAGAGCATCGATCTGGTCGACGCCGGCGAAGATGAGGTCCATCACGTCCGGCGTGACGGCCATCTCGCCCTCCCGCATCTCGTCGAGCAGGTCCTCCATTCCGTGGGCGAGATTGGAGGCACCCTCGAAGCCCATCGCGCCGAAGTTGCCCTTCAGCGTGTGGGCTGTTCGGAAGATCTGGTCCATCGCCTCCTGGTCCTCGGGATCAGATTCGAGGGCCAGAAGCGAGTTGTTCAGTTTGGTTATCTCCTCTTCACTTTCGCGGATGAACGCATCGAGATATTGGTCGTCCATTGTCAGGGCACCTCTTTGGTTGCGGTTTCGAGAATTCCCGTCGGGATGTCTTCGATTGGGAGCACCTCGTCAACGTCGCCGGTCTCGATGGCACGCTTTGGCATCCCGAAGACGGCCGACGTCTCCTCGTTCTGGGCGATCGTGTAGCCGTTGGCCGCCTTGATCGCCTCGATGCCCGCGGCGCCGTCCTCGCCCATGCCAGTGAGGATAACGCCGACGAGCGGATCCGTGACCACCTCCGCCGCGGAGTTCATCGTCACGTCGACCGCCGGACGGACGCTGTTGACCGGCGGGGCGTCCGAGAGTTTGACCCGGAGGCGTCCGGCGTGGTAGTTCGAGACGAGCATGTGCCTGTCACCGGGTGCGACGAGCGCCTCGCCCTCGCCGATCCGGTCGCCGTCACTCGCCTCGCGGACGTCGTAGTCGCTGTGGGTGTCGATCCGCTTTGCGAACCGCCCGGTGAACCCGTCGGGCATGTGCTGGACGACGAGGACGCGAAAGTCCGCCTCCAGGGGCAACTCGGCCATCACCTGCTCGACCATCTTGGGGCCGCCAGTCGAGGACCCGACGAGCAACGTCGGGCTGTCCAGAGACGCCCGGGAGGGCGCAACCGGGGTGGACTTGCCGGTGTCAGCCGGCTCGGACCGGCCCTCCCCAGTCTTGGCCACATCGGCTTCGGCGACGGACGCAACCATGTCGACGATCTGGTCTTCGAGACGGGACATCTCCATCGACACCTCGCCGCCGGGCTTCGTGAAGAAGTCGACCGCGCCCGCATCGAGCGCCTCGAAGGTGACGTCCGCGTTCTCGTCGGTGTGTGCCGAGAGCATCACGATCGGCGTCGGGTTCTCCGACATGATGCGCTCGACTGCCTCGATACCGTCCATCTCGGGCATCTCGACGTCCATCGTCACGACGTCCGGAGCGAAATCTTCGACTACCTCGACGGCCTCACGGCCGTTGCGAGCCTCCCCGACGACGTCGATACCCCCATCCTCGAGGATATCAGAGATGACACTCCGCATGAAATGCGAATCGTCCGCGACGACCGCACGCGGGCGAGTCCGGGGCATCAGGCCCTCACCTGCCACTCGCCGGGGCGGGTTCGTGCACTCGCTGGCTCCGGACAGCGATGCCGTCGGCACAGGCGGTGCGACATCGACTCCATTCTCATCCCGACAGTGCGTTCAGCGGCCGGATAAATACACCGCCTCGGTAATCAAAAGTGATAGCTTGAGAGGTAAATTTAACTTTCCAGCCGGTTGCGTTCCGCCCACAGAGGGCGGCGTCCCGGAGGGTCACCTGATGTCAACGACCAATAACCAAGTGCTCGAATTCGAACTGGGCGACGAGATGTACTGCGTGAACATCGACTACGTGACCGAAATCGTCGACGTGGGTGAGCTGACGACGGTCCCGAACTCCCCGCCACACGTCGAGGGCGTGATGGACCTGCGCGGACGGACGACCGCCATCATCGACCCGAAGGTCGTCTTCGCCATCCACGAAGAGGGTGACCGGCGACGGATCATCGTCTACGATCCGGACATCGTCGAGGACCAGGGTGCTGCGGGCTGGCTCGTCGACGAAGTCCACCAGGTCGTCCAGGTCGACGAGGTCGACGTCGACGCGTCACCGGCCAACGAAGACGAGGCAGTCAGGGGCGTCGTCAAGCGCGAGGAGGGAAAGTTCGTCATCTGGGTCGACCCAGTGGCGGTTCATGCCGGATAGGATCAACAAGACTTTTGTCTACGAGCCAAGATTTTAACCGAACAGGTGGACATGATCGAACTGATAAAAACAGGGATCGACGGCCTCGACGATATCCTCAACGGCGGTATCGTCCGAAACTCGACGACACTGGTGAGCGGGAACCCGGGGGCAGGAAAGAGCATCTTCTGCCTCCAGTACATCTACAACGGGGTCGAGATGTTCGACGAGAAGGGAATCTACCTCACCTTCGAGGAGAACGAGGAGGACCTGCGCCAGGCTGCCGAGTCGATCGGATTCGAGAACTGGCAACAGTACGTCGACGAGGGCGATATCAAGGTGTACGACAAAAAGGTACTGTTGCGCGAAAACGACTTCAGCGCCGCACTGGACATCCTCCTCGCTGACCTCGACGACGACCAGTACGAGCGGCTGGTCCTAGACTCGCTGACGATGTTCCAGCTATTCTTCGAAAGCGAGCGCGAAAAGCGGACCTACCTCCTGAAGTTCACCGACATTCTCCGGGAGAACGGCCTCACGACGCTCATGACCAACGAACAGGGCGCGGTCTTCCCGGAGACGGAAATCGGGCTGGAGAACTTCCTGACCGACGGGAACATCTTCCTCCTCCAGACGCCGACCGAATCGGGAGTCAACCGGTACATCTGGGTGGCGAAGATGCGAAAGCAAAACATCGACACCGACATCTTCCCGATCGAAATCACACAGGGGGGCATAACAGTCCACCAGAAGGCCAGCGCGTTCTCCATGATGGGTGAAGAAGACTCACCGATCTAAAAATAAAGCATTATTACTGAGTAAAATACCCGGTAGAGATGTTGAAACAGGTGAAATAGGGCATTTCGACCCTTCACCGAAGTAACAGGTACAGGGAGTCTGCCAGTTATAGCGGGACCCAACATCTTTATGGGCGTCGTAATTTATGAATTGATAACGGATGGCTTCCGAGGAGTTGCTCCAGACGCTTGGGAACAAATACAGTGCCGAGATCTTGGAGGCGACGGATGAGCCTCGTTCGGCACAGGATTTGAGTGAGGAAATCGGGATACCGATCGCCACGTGTTACCGGCGCATCGACGAGTTGACCGAACACGACCTGTTGGAGTTGCACGACAACATCCTGTCTGACGACAGGCGCCGGATCAAGGTCTACCGGCGCAACGTCGATGCGGTGCGCGTCGAGTTCGAGAACGCCCTCACCGTCGACATCGAGGAGCGCAGAGAAGTGACGAACAAGCTCGACGAGGCCTGGCGGACGCTCTCGGAAGGGTAGACCGTCTCTGCGCGCGCGACGACAGGACACCCCAAGAGGTGATTATCATGGGTGATATTTTCGCAGATGGATTTAACACCCGGTGTCGGCAACTATCAAATAGTGCCAACGATAGTCGAGATCCTGTACGCGGTGTCGACGCTCCTCTTCGCAGTCGCCGGCCTGACCATGGTCGGAATGGGAATCCGGGCGTACGTCCAGACCTCGCGCACGGCGATGCTCCATCTCTCGGTGGGGTTCGCGCTTGCGGTCGCTGGCGCGGCCGCGACGATGATCAGCGCGTTCCTGCTCGGATTCGAGGGTGTCAGATCCCTCCTGCTCGTCAACAGCGGCTTCACCACGTTCGGGTTCCTGTTCGTGATGTACAGTCTCGTCACCTACGACTAACAGGTCTCCTTTTTGACGCACGGGTCCAGGACTCCGTGTCAGAAATCGCCGACGGAGTTATACGCCTCTGTTACAGAGTGTGAGGCATGGCCGACGGGCCACCGGAACCGGAACCCGACGACGGGGGCCGACCCGAGGAGGGGCGGATCCTCTCCCCTGAGGAACTCGACATCAGCGAGAGCGAGCACGTCGAACAGCTAGACGAGGACCGGTTCGTCGTCTCGCCCGACGCCAGAGTCGACAGCACGCCGGCCGACACGCAACAGCCACAACGGGATGCGTCGTCTGAGACCGACAGCCCACACCCTGAACGAGAATCCGAGCCCGATCCAGCGCAGACCCGCGATTCTGAACCACGAGAACAGCCAGCCACGGAACTGACCCAGCAGCGAGTCCACCGGTGGCTCCGTGAGAGCTTTGTGGACAACAGTTCGCGGTACGGATTCGACGTCACGGCGACCTTCGACGGGTCGGTGAGCCAGCGCCGGATGGCCTCGAACGACGTCGTAACGATCTTCGAGTCGCTCGTTCTCTGGTACGCACAGCAGGTCGACAGCGACACGCCAGTCGAGGAGATACTCGGTATCCTCCTGATGGAGGCGAACGTCCCCGTCCGGTATCCGCCCGAGAGCCTGAAACGCCTGGTCAAGTCGGCCGGCCTCGGCCCCGAGGACACGGTTGCGGACCTACTCGCGGCCGTCGACGAGAAGGAAGGGCTCGAACTCTAGCCCGGCGGTCGAATATCAACGCCGATAATTTACGGAACAGGTTTATCTGGCTTTTGCCAGTACCCACATGGTGAGCAGGTATGGCACAAGTACTGATAGCCGACGACTCCGAGTTCATGCGGAACCTCCTCCGTGAGATCCTGGAAGAGGATCACACGATCGTCGGGGAGGTAGAGAACGGCGTGGAGGCCGTCGAGGTGTTCAAAGAGGAGAAGCCAGATCTAGTGATGATGGACATAGTGATGCCGATACGGGACGGCATCGAGGCCACAGACAACATAAAGACGGCGAATCCCGGCGCGAACGTCATCATGTGTACGAGTGTTGGCCAGGAGGAGAAGATGAAAGAGGCCGTCAAGGCCGGGGCCGACGGCTACATCACCAAACCCTTCCAGAAGCCCAGCGTGATGGAAGCAATCCAGGACGTTGTGCCCTCGTAGCGATGAAGGTAGACGTCCAGTCGCTGGGGACGTTCAACCGTCTCGCTCACGAGGGGGCCCAGCAGGCGACCAGGTCGATGGCCCAGATGACGGGCAGGGACGCCGATGTCGAGGTGACGAAGATATCGCTAATCGGCCGGGCCGACCTCGGCGAGGAGCTGCGCGACGATGAGTTCGTCGGCGTCCAGTTCGAGTTCAAGGGCGCACTCACCGGCGAGACGGTACTGGTGTTCGACCGGGAGAGCACAGACGAGATCGTCGAGACGCTCGTCCCCGGGCGTTCCGGGAGCGAACAGATGGCCCAGTCGAGCGTCGAGGAGATCGGCAACATCATGATGAGCGGGTTCATCGACGGCTGGGCGGACCACCTCGGGGCAACCATCGAACACACGCCGCCGGAGTACATCGAGCGATCTGGCGCGAGCGTGCTGCCCGACGCGCCGGAAGCGAGCGTCCACGACCAGATATTCGTCTTCCGGAGCAAGATCACGTGGCTGGGCGAGTCCCTGAGCTTCTACATCTACATGTTGCCGGCCTACGATCCGCTGGCGGAGCTGATGGGCGACCACGCCGAGGGTGGCGAGGACGCAATCCCCATCGAGAAGCTCGAAGTGTTCAACCAGATGACCCGCAAGGGGACTCAGAAGGCGGCCGAGAACGTCGAGATGATGGCGGACATCGAGACGGAGGCAGAGGTGACCCAGATCTCCTTCTGTCCCATCGAGGACATCCCGAAACAGGTCGGGAACGACACGTATGTCGGGACAGTCGTCGAGTTCACGGGCGTCCCCAGCGGATTCTTGCTCGTGCTCTTCGACGAGATGTCGGCGGTGACGGTCGCGGAGGCGCTGATGCCGATGACGGCCGACGGGGAAGGGCTGACAGACCAGCACAAGGCGGCGATCGAGGAGCTCGGCAACATCATGACGAGCGGGTTCATCGACGGCTGGGCGAACGTCCTCCAGCAGCCCGTCGACCACGCGCCGCCACGGCTGGTCCACGACATGGGGCGTGCGATAATCGACCCGCTGGCGGCCCAGCTCGGACAACACCAGCGCTACGCGTTCATCATCGACTCCACGATGAAAACCGACGAAGTGGAGTTCGAGTGTGCAATTCATGCACTCCCTAACGAACAACAGCTCCGGGAGGCACTGGACGATCTCGCCGTCGATCGGGCTGATCAAACTGAGGCCAATGTCGAGCAGATATTCTGACGATGAAAGTCTACGATGGCAGCCGGACGGACCAGTCCAAGGACGTCGAACCTGACCGGATCAAGGTCGGCATCGCGGAGTACGAAGTAACCGCCGACGGCGCACACCTCACGACGAGCGGGCTGGGTTCGTGTATCGGCGTCGCGCTGATCGACCCTGTGGCGGATGTCGCCGGACTCGTCCACGTCATGCTCCCCAACGCGGAGGAGATGGAAGACGGCAACGCCGCGAAGTTCGCCGATACGGGGACGGAACTCCTCGTCGAGGAGATGGAACAGGAGGGAGCTGAACGGAACAGTATCGAGGCGAAAATCGCCGGTGGGAGCGACATGCTCGACTTCTCCGAGTCCGGTTCCAGCATCGGTGTCCGCAACGCCGAGCAGGTCCAGGCAACCCTGGCGGAGTACGACATCCCGATCCTCGGCGAGGACGTCGGCGGAGATCACGGCCGGTCGCTGCGCCTCGAGGCATCGAATGGCGATCTCGTCGTCAAGAGCGCAAACGAGACCGACAAGGTCCTGTGATAGTGATTGCTGTAACAGTTTACCGGAGCGACCGCCTGCTGTCCGGCGGTCGAATCGGTAATGGCTTACAGCAGTCACTATGAGACCGCGCGTCCGTCAGACGAACGGCCGACACGTTTGTGCCATTTGCAACACCGGCAGTTGATCTCGCGCGAGGAAGTAAAAATTGACATCCTCCTCCGCAACGGCGTGGTATTGCGCCTGTTCAGCCTATAAACGACAGGAGGTTTTTTCATTCTCAGAAGATTATTTTAACTATATACAGTCGATATAAAATATCTGTTATCACTTCTGATAAGAAAGACGGTAGATTCAAGAGTGAGAGAGGGGCAATTGTATACAATGACAGGCGTCGCTGTCGTCCAGCCGCTCCAGGCGGTCCCTCCCGAGGTGGTGGATCTCGGGCCGCTCGCAGTAGTTCTGCTGACGGGCGGGCTTATCGGCATGAGCATCCGCAATATGCTCGAGGACATCGTCAGCGACGACGAGGGCGGGGATAACGGCAGCAACGAACTCGCAGAGGGGGATGGGCTCATGGCCGAAGAGGGGGGTGACGGCGGTGACGACGACCTCGGCGGGCTCGGGGGGTTCGACGAGGGCGGCGACGACCTCGGCGGTTTCGGTGACGATGAGTTCGACGACATGGACGAGGGGGGTGGTGCTGCCGGCAGCAACGTCGACGAACTCGAACACCGCCTCGACGAACTCGAAAACGAGGTCGGGAGCCTCTCTTCGACGGTGAACACAGTTCGCAACGAGAACGAACAGATCTCCGAGAGCGTCGACGAGGTCGAGGAGAACGTCCGGAAGCTGCTCGACATCTACGAGATGGTCACCCGCGGGGTCAACCCATTCGCCGACGACATCGACCCCGGCATGGGTGGCGGCATGGGCGAAGGGGAATCGTTCGGGCTGTTCAGTGACGACAGTGAACAGGAAGAGGAGGAACTCGACGACGACATCGCCGAGGCCGACGCCGAAGGCTTCTTCGACGACGATCTCGTCGAGGAAGAGGGGAGCATGGGGTCCGAGGCGGACTTCGATGACGCCCTCGGTGGCGGTGAACTCGACGATACCGGTGGCGACGGGGGTGAGGCCTTTCAGGACAGCTTTCAGGAGGACTTCGAGGGCGGCGGCGACGTCGGGGGCGGAGACAGCTCCAGCGACAGCTCCGGTGGGGACGACTCCGGCGGCGGAAAGTCCTTCGCCGATCTCAAAAACGAGTACGAATCGGGGGAGGCCGACTGGGCCGAGGAGGAGGGTGCCGAAAGCGGGCCGGGGGACGCAGAACAGCCTCTCGACGACGACCTGGCAGACGACGACCTGTTCGACGAGGTCATCGAGGACGAGGACGAACGTGAGGAGACGGCCGAGAGTTCAGGGGTCGCCGCCGAACCCGCGCCGGAGCCCGAACCCGAATCCGCGCCCGAATCCGAACCGGAGCCCGCGCTCGAATCCGAACCGGAGCCCGCGCTCGAATCCGAACCCGAACCGGAGCCGGCGTCCCAGACTTCGACCGGGGAGTCAACTGCGGACACGTCCGGCAGCGAAGGAAAGGGCAAGCCGTACCTCGCGACGCTGCCAGAGGGCTTCGCGACCGAGCTCATCGTCGTCGAGTGGCTCGAGTTCCTCGTCGAGGAGGCGGGTGTTCGCGGGACCGCACAGGCTATCGACTACTACGAGACCATCGACTGGATCGACGAGGAAGTCGGCGACGATCTCCAGGAGTACCTCTCCGGGTTCGACTCCGGCGGGACCGCAACCCTGACAATCGATCACCACACGCAGAGTCTGAAGTACATCGGCCAGCTGAACGGCGACGGCGGGGCCGTCGCGGCAAGCAGGCTACAGACGGGAGGTGGTCTCGATGGGATTCAGCGTTAGTGGCGCCGCGGCGATCATCTTCGCCGGCATGTTCATCGCCTTCGGCATGTGGTACACCGCGAGCGCGAACAGCTTCGAGCAGGTCACGGAGGCTCAGAACGACCGGGCCGATACGGTGCTGGAGACGAGCAACTCTGCCGTCGAGATCAACTCCACTGAGTACGCCTCGGGTAATCTGACTGTGACGGTCAACAACACTGGCGCAGCACAGCTGTCGGTGTCCGATACCGACCTGCTGATCGACGGCCGCTACGAGGCCCGCTGGAACGAGAGCGTCGTCGCGGGCGACGCGGACACCGACCTGTGGCTGGCCGGCGAACAGCTCACGATCACCGTCGAGCTCCCGGAACAGCCCGACCGGGTCAAGGTAGTCGTCGAGACCGGCGTGTCCGACACTGCCGAGGTGCCATACCCATGAGCGGGACCGAACACAGCACTGCAGCGTGGCTAGCAGACGCGATTGACGACCATGTCACGATCGTCACCGGGGCTGGCATTGGCGACATCGCCACGGTGGAGGTGGTAAGCTAATGGCCAGCGTCTCGGTCTCTCACATGATCCTGTTCATTGCCAGCATGCTCATCGCGGCGAGCGTCGCCGGCGTGTTCACGAGCAGCGTCGACCGGCTGTCCGGCGCAATCGACGACCAGGGCCTGCAGGTGAGCGACAGCGTCCGGACCGACATCGAGGTCATAAGCGACGCCGGTGACGGGGCCTGCGTGTACAACTGCAGCGGCAACGAGAATCTCACGCTGCTCATCAAGAACACGGGGACGTCAACGTTACCAGCCGAGGGCTCTCAGGTCGAGGTCATCGTCAACGGTGAGTTCCAGCCCTCGTCGACGTTGACCGTCGAGTTGCTGGACGACGCGGACCGGTGGCGAAGCGGCGATGTCATCCGCCTGACGGTCAGCGACCTGAACCTCTCGGCCAGCAGGGACCACCGGAGCAAGGTCATCGTCAACGGGGACGAGGAGGTGTTCGAGTTCCGAACATGAGCATCGCAGAGACTGAACTCTTCTCGATCGGAATGGACGAGCGCGACCGGCTCAACAAGGAACTGGGCGGCGGCCTGCCCCCCGGCAGCATCGTCCTCATGGAGGGCGACTACGGGGCGGGCAAGTCCGCGGTCAGCCAGCGGTTCGCCTACGGCCTCTGTGAGGAGGACCAGACCGTGACATTCCTGTCGACGGAGCTCACCGTCGGGTCGTTCCTGGAACAGATGCACTCGCTCGATTACGGGATGGTCGATCACATGCTCGACGAGAACATCCTGTTCCTCCACGCCGACATCGGCGACTCGAAGAACACCTTCACCGACAACGGCGGCGACGACGAGCGAAAGGACCTGCTCAAGCGGCTGATGCAAGCCGAGGTGATGTGGGACTCCGATGTCATCATCATCGACACCTTCGACGCCATCCTCCGCAACGACCCCAAGTTCGAGGCGCTGGTCCGCCAGAACGAGGAGCGCCAGGCCGCCCTGGAGATCATCTCCTTTTTCAGAGACATCATCTCACAGGGGAAAGTCATCGTCCTGACAGTCGACCCGACCACGCTGGACGAGGAAGCTATCGGCCCCTTCCGGTCGATCGCAGACGTGTTCCTCGAACTCGAGATGGTCGAGGTCGGTAACGACGTCCGCAGACAGATCAGCGTTCTCCGCTTTGCGGGCATGGGCGAACAGGTCGGCGACACCATCGGGTACTCCGTCCGCTCCGGGACGGGCATCGTCATCGAGAGCAGGAGCGTCGCATAGCCATGACAGATCACGGTACCCCCAAGCCGTCGGACGAGCTCAGGCAACACGCGGCGAGGCGGCCCCACCTGCAGGAACATCTCCAGAAGTTCAAGCAGATCACGGGCGAGTTCCCGAAGTTCATCGAGGGGGCCGACGACGACTACGAGTCCGAACGCCCGAACGTCCTCTATCCGGTCGGCGGCCCGATCTACACCCACATCTACGGCGACGTCGGCCAGGACACGAAGTACTACGCTATCGAGCCAGAACTCGACGAAGAGGAGCGGACCGTCTTCGGGGAGGTCCGCGATCGTCTGCTCGAGCGTAGCGTCACGAAGCCCGCCCCACAGAGCGAGGACGAGTACGACGACCGCATCGAGGAACTCCTCCAGGAGACCACCCGCGTGAAGAACCGCGAGTCCGGCGGCGGCATCCTCACGCACCTCTCGAAGATAACCGACGTCGGGAAGGTCGAACTCAAGGAGGAGACCTACGAGAACATCCGCTACCGGCTGAACCGCGACATCGTCGGGCTGGGGCCGCTCGAACCCATCATGCGCGACCCGGCCAACGAGGACATCCACGTCATCGGCCGCGACCAGTGTTTCGTCGACCACTCCGTCTACTCGATGCTGGAGACGACAGTCGAATGGGAGAGCGAGGACTCTTTCGACCAGTGGCTGCGCAACATGGGCGAGCGCATCGGCGACCCGCTGTCGGACTCGGATCCGATCGTCGACTCGACGCTACCCGACGGATCGCGCCTGAACGTCATCTACTCGGACGACGTGAGCCTCAAGGGGCCCTCGCTGACGATCCGGCAGGGCGACGATGTTCCCCTCTCGATGTTCCAGATCACGAAGTGGGGAACCCTCTCCCCGCGGCTGGCGGCGTACCTCTGGCTCTGTCTCGAGAACGAGCAGACGGTGTTCGTCGTCGGAGAAACCGCATCCGGGAAGACCACGACGCTGAACGCGGCCTTCGCGTTCATTCCCCGGGACGCCAAGATCTACACCGCGGAAGATACCGCGGAGGTCATCCCGCCCCACGACACCTGGCAGCAACTGCTCACGCGGGAAGGCGAGACCGAGAGCACGAGCGTCGACATGTTCGACCTCGTCGCCGCCGCCCTCCGTTCGCGCCCCGACTACATCATCCTCGGTGAGGTTCGTGGCGCGGAGGGCCGGATGGCATTCCAGGCGGCCCAGACCGGCCACCCTGTCATGCTCACCTTCCACGCGAGCGACATCGTCTCGATGATCCAGCGGTTCACCAGCGAACCCATCAACGTCCCCGAGACATTCATGGACGTAGCCGACGTGGCTCTGTTCCAGAACCGTGTCAAGCAGGGCGACGACGTGTTACGCCGGGTCACCTCCGTTCAGGAGATCGAGGGCTACTCCAAGGAGATGAACGGCGTTGTGACGCGGCAGGTCTTCTACTGGGACCCCGTGGAGGACGAGATCGTCTTCCAGGGGATGAACAACTCCTACGTCCTGGAAGAACAGATTGCAACGCTGCTGGGCTACGAGGAGACCCGCGAGATCTACGGCGAACTGCAGTTCAGAGCGGACATTATCGAGCGTGCAATCCAGGAAGGGGTGGTGGGCTACCACGAGGTCAACGACCTGATCGCCGACTTCCAGCGCGACGGCGTCGAGGGGTTGCCCTTCGATATCCACAGGCAAGACTGATGGCTGCCGAAGAGGGCGACACCACGATCGATCTGACCATCTCCGAGACTGTCACGGGTCTCGTCGACTCCTATCGCCGGATGCACATCCCGATGGGACAGTACGTCACGTTCATTCTCCTCCCCGCACTCGGCTTCTTCGTCCTGACGACGGTCGTCGCGCTGTTGCTCGATCTGCCGCTGACGATCAGGCTCCCGATCCCGCTTTTGGGCTTTCTTGCCCTCATGGCGGCGATGTTCTACCCGAAGATACTGCTCTCACAGCGCAAACGCCAACTCAACAACCGGTTTCACCTGCTAATCACTCACATGACGGTCCTTGCGCTGACAAAAATCGACCGCATGGAGGTGTTCCGGACGCTGGCCGAGGAAGAGGAGTACGGCGAACTCGCAAACGAGATGCGGCGCATCGTCGAGCTGGTCGATACGTGGAATCAGAGCCTGGACGACGCCTGCCGGCGCCGGGCCAAGCAGGTGCCAAGCGACACCGTCTCCGATTTCCTGGAGCGACTCGCCTACACGATCGGGGCGGGCCAGTCGCTCGACGACTACCTCGTCTCCGAACAGGAGCAGATCCTCGAGAACTACTCGACGATCTACGAGGGGACACTTGACAACCTCGAGGTGATGAAGGACCTGTACCTGTCGATGGTCCTGTCGATGACGTTCGCGCTCGTGTTCGCGGTCGTGTTGCCGGTGTTGACCGGGACAGACCCGACGATGACCGTCAGCGCCGTCATCGTCATGTACATTTTCATCCAGTCCGGCTTCTTCCTGGCCATCCGGTCGATGGCGCCCTACGACCCCCTGTGGTACCACCCCGAGAAGTACGATTCGTCGATCGACGAGACGCTCACGAAGAGCTTCGCAGCTGGCGTCGGGCTGTCGGTACTGCTCTTTGTCATCTCGATTGGCGGGATGTTCGGGGTCAGCCCGGTCGGACTCGGCAACCTCGTGCCGGGGTTCTCCGATCCGCTCCCGTTGCCGCTGTACGCCGCAATCCCGGTGACGCCGCTTCTCATCCCGGGAGTCATCATCCGCCGCGAAGAACAGCGTGTCAAGGCTCGCGACGAGGAGTTCCCGAGTTTCATCCGCGCACTCGGGGCGACCGAGGGGGCAAAACAGTCGACGACCGGAGCGGTCCTCGAGAGCCTCCGGAAGAAGGACTTCGGGCCGCTGACGTCGAACGTCGACGACCTCTACAAGCGGCTGAACCTCCGCATCGAACCCGCGGAGGCCTGGCGACACTTCACGGCCGACTGCCGGTCGTATCTCATCCAGACGTTCTCGGAGATGTACCTGGTCGGCCGCGAGATGGGCGGCTCGCCGAAGCAACTCGGCGAACTCATCGCCGAGAACATGAACCAGGCGCTGAAGCTCCGAACGCAGCGCAGCCAGGCCGCGACGACCCTCATCGGCCTCCTGTACGGTATCACCGCCGCCTCCACCTTCGCGTTCTTCATCGGCCTCCAGGTCGTCAACCTCCTCGCGGACATGAGCCTGGACCTCCAGACCGAGTCCGTCAACTTCGACGTCGGGAGCCTCATCAACACCGAGGTCTACAACGTCCCGCTCATCGAGTTCCTGCTCATCGTCGTCATCATGTTCTCGGCGATGCTCTCCGCGCTCATGATCCGGACCGTCGACGGCGGCCACAAGATGAACACCTACCTGCACTTCGTGTTGATGACGTGGATCGGGGCCATCGTCGCAATTGCGACCAAGATGATCGTTTCGAGCGTCATCTCGATCTGATACTGACGGGCGAAAACCCAGGATTTTCGCCCGCCAGTGTTCGATGTGGTGGCCGCTGTGTCCGGGCCGCTCGTCACCGGACTGTCGTCCGGCTTCTCGCGGCCCTCTGTATCGTCGTCTGTCGGCGGGGCTGGTTGTCCACGAGGAGGTTCCCCATCTGTGCGGGACGACAAAGGGCCACGCCTTAGTACGCCACCCGTCAATAGGCCCCATGGCCTCGATACCGGAGGAGTTCCAGGATCTCTTCGAGAAGCCAACATTCGCCCACATCGCGACGCTCTGGCCCGACGGCGCGCCACACGTCACGCCGGTTTGGGTCGACTACGACGCCGACGCCGACCGACTCCTCGTGAACACGGAGCGGGATCGCCGGAAGGAGAAGAACGTCCGCAACGATCCCCACGTGGGCGTCAGCATGACCGATCCGGACAACCCCTACCGGATGCTGTCGGTCACGGGTGAGGTCGACGAGATCACGACCGAGGGTGCCCGCGAACACATCGACGAACTGGCAGGGCGGTACATGGGCGAAGCGGAGTACCCCAACCCCATCGAGACCGAGCGGGTCGTTCTCTCGATCCGGATCGACCGCGTCAGCCACAACGACCCGTGACTGACGCCGACCGCGAGGCCTTCCTGGCGGGGGACCGACCGGACGACGTGCTCGTCTACCTCGACGAAGCGGCCGTCTCGAACCCGGCGGCCCTGGAGGCACACGGCGAACGCGTCGACGACGGAATCGTCCTCGTCCTCCCCGGAGAGAAGGCACGGAGCGTCTTCCAGGGTGCGGCCGGGATCGACCCCATGGCCTTCGCACGGGAGGCGATGGACACCGACGGCGAGGTCTTCCCGAACTGTACCGGGGGCGTCTGCCCGGAGAGTGAGGGCGAGGAGGATGCGAGCGACGACCACCGCGCGCGCTTTGTGTTCGCGTTCGCCGAGGCAGAAAATGCGGAGGCCGGGGGCCTCTACGCCGAGGGCGACGTCATCCACGCCTACGTCTCCTGTGCCTGCGGGGAGAGCTACTCCCAGAAGTGGGTCGCGGGCGAGCGATAGCTACTCCGCGTCGGCGGCCTCGGCGGGCTGGTCGGCCCCGTCGACCTCGGCTGCCACCCGCTGGAATGCGCCGACGATCGCCTGCTTCGCGACCGCACCCTGGGTCGTCCAGTGGTGGGCGTAATCGAGCATGTCGTCGTAGACGTCGGGCTTGCAGCCCGCAGCCTTGGGGTGGCCGCCGCCGTTGACCTGTGTGGCGACCTCGTGACACCGCTCGAATGCGTCCGTCCCGCGGATCGAGGCGCTGCCGGCTGGCTTTACGATCACGGAGGCGTCGGCCCCCTGCTGGCGGAGGGCCTCGGCGACCTCGTTTTGCGAGCAGCGGCCGTACGTGATCCCGACGGTCCACGGGCCGACCTCGCGGAGCTGTGCGCGCTCGACGGCCTTCTCGATGAGGGCTTCTTTCTCGACGCGCCGATCGGCGATGAACTCCTCGACCTGGGGCGGGAGGTCAGCGCCGCATTCCATGATCGTCTCGACGTACTCCTCGGGGTCGGCCCAGTAGGCATAATCCGCGAGGTCGTGGCTGCGCTCGTCCTCGCGCAGCCAGAGGTCGTGGTCGCGGGTGACCGCGGCCAGCTCCGCGTACCGCTGCGTGAACTCGTAGTCGAGTTCGTCGAGTGCGACGTCGGCCGTACAGACCTCCTCCGAGGGGCCGACGACGAGGTCGATTCCGGCGTCGCGGACCGCCTCGGCAAGGTCGGGGTCCCACTGGTGGTGGTCGTACCACGCTACCCGCCCGACGCGGTCGACCATCGCCTCGAGCCCCTCGATGTCGGAGGTGCTGTCGGGACAGAGGTCACAGACGAACACCGCTGTCTCGGGTTCGGCGTACTCGCCGATCCACTCGATTGCGTCCCTGATCTCGTGTGGGCCGGCGGGCACGAGCGCGCCCGAGCCGCGAGCGCGACGCACGAGCGCGGTGCAGGCGAGCCCGTCCGCGTCCGGATCGGCGACGACGACCGTCTCCGAGCCGGTGAGAGCCTTCTCGGCCTCGCGCTCTGCTCTCTCCCCCTCGACGGAATCGGGTTTGAAAAACCCCTCTCCGGGAAGGATCGACTTCCGCTCGATAGAGAGGCGGTCGTCGTCGATGAGCCAGTCATCCATACGCCAGGAAGCGCCCGGGGCGCAAAGAACTCCGCGATTGACCTCCGGTTGTCGATTCAGTCGGCCACGCCGATCTCGTCCTCGCCGAGCTGTCGAACCGTCAACACCGGGACCGGCGACCGGCGCACGATCGCCTCCGCGACGCTCCCGAGCAGGAAGGCGTGGTCGCCGTGGCGTCCCCGGGTGCCGGTCGCGATGACGTTGGCGTCCGTCTCCTCGGCGTAGTCGATGAGTTCCTCGGCAGGGTCACCCTCGCGGACTGCGGTGATGACGTCCGGGTCGACCGCCCGGTCCGTGGCCCACTCCTCGACGAAGGAAAGAGCCTCGCCGCCGGCCGTCTCGAGTGCCTCTTCGAGGTCGTCCTGGTACTCCTCGGGCGAGGCGCGGAGTGCGCCGGAGTCGACGACGTAGACCGCGTGGATCGTCGCCTGGAACCGATCGGCCAGGTCGAGTGCCATCCGGACGGCCCGCTCGGCGCTCTCGGATCCGTCGGTCGCGATGACGACCGTCTCGAACATACACACCGAATCGTGGGCAGCGATAAAAAGCCGCGGGTTTGCGGATCGGCGGCTTTTTGACCGTCGCTCTCGCAGTGTGTCCCGATGGACGTCGACATCGACCTCGTGCTCGCGCCGGTGGACGGGAGCGACCGGTCAGAGTCGGCCGCCGAGTACGCCATCGCAATTGCCGACCGATACGACGCGGACATCCACCTGCTGTACGTCCTCGACCAGAAGGTCGCACGCGGGCTCGAAGTCGGTGACGTCGCCGCAAAGTCGATCGCCAAACAGCAGGGCGCGCTCACGGACCGAGTGCGCGAGCAACTCCCGGAGGGCGTGGCCCTGTCGACGTCGTCAGTCCCCGGGTTCTCGCAGACCCGGCTCTCGCAGACGCCGGGCAACGTCATCCTCGATGGGGCCGAGGAACTGGACGCCGACTTCCTTGTCGTGCCGCGCAAGCAGCCGAGCGAGGAACCAGACGAGATGCTCGACAAGGCCGCGCTGTACGTCCTCGAATATGCGAGCCAGCCCGTGCTGTCAGTGTAGCCGGATGGTCATCGCCCGTTCGAAGCTCTGACTGTCCATCGTCTCGAACCCCACCTTCTCGTAGAGCCGCTTTGCGGGGTCGTTCCATCGCTCGACAGTCAACCAGACTCGCTCGACGCCCTCGGCTTGCGCCCAGCCCAGGAGTGACCGGAGCAGTTCCGTCCCGATGCGTGCCCCCTGGTACTCGTTGAGGACGAAGATGGCGAGTTCGTACGCGCCGTCCTCGTCAGGGACGAGCAGGGCGTGGCCGACCGCCCTGTCCTCGTGCCAGGCGACGACGTCGAAACAGTCCGAGCCGAGGAGGACGTCGAGCCACTCCCTGATCTTTTCTTCGTCGATCGGCGGGATGCCCTGGGCTCTGTCGGCGGGGTCGAATTCGAGATACATCTCACAGAGCGCGTCGAAGTCGTTCGCATCGGCCCTGCTGACGGTGATCTGGCGGCCCTCCGCGTCTGTGAACTCGCGTGGGGGCGTCGAAAACTCATCTGCGGGCTCGTCGGAATAGGTCTTGCTCATCGTATCAGGGTGACTGTCGTGGCCGCGTTCAGGAGGACGAACTCGGTGACGCTGTCGATCTTTATTTTCCCCAGCGGGCTCCGTTTGCCCCCGGGGAGGACGATGCGATCGAAATCCTCCGTCTCGGCAATCTCAACGATGCCGCTCCCCGGCTCGTCCGCCAGCTCGCGAACGTCGGCGGAGACGTTTGTGTCAGAGAGCCGCTCGTGGGCACGGGCAGCAAGCTCCTCGCGATCGCCGAAGACGACGACCGTGAGGTCGTCACCCGTCCCCTCGGCGCGGTCGACGGCCGCATCGAGTGCGTCGACCGCCGACTCGTCGGGTCCGAGACCGAGCAGGAGGTGCATACGTTTCGTAGTGTGGCGAAATACAAAAAGCCACGCAAGACCGCCGACATCCTTTTTCGGTGCCGGGTCCCAGAGACGCCCATGACAGGCGACTCCGGATCGGATGACTCCGACACCACGCAGGGCATACAGTCGATAGACGACGGGTCGGAGACTGACGGCTCGGCCGACGTGCCCGAGGACGTTCGCACGTACGACCGCTTTACGAAGATCGACGGGAGCACGTACGACCGGGCGAACGACTTCCTGCGCGAGCGGACGTACATCACCGCCCGGGAGTGGGCCATCGCCCGCCTGTGTGCCGACTTCCGCACCGAGACGGGCGTCGAGATGACGAAAATCGGCGAACACCTCCCCGAACTCGTCCCCTTCATGACCGACACATACTCCCCACAGGCCGTCAATCAGGCCCGGGCCTCCTTCGAGGAGAAGGTCCGGACCGCCGGCGCGACCTTTCTCTACGGTGCGATGTGTGATTTCTTCACCGCCGAGGAGCTCGACGACGTGATGTACGAGGCCACCGAGGTTGCGAAGTTCCTCCTCGAAGTCGAGGGCGTCGACCTCTCGGTGGAGGAGGAACTGGAGGCCGAAGAGCGCATCTCCGAAGTCATGCAGGAAGTCAGAGAACACAGCGTCGCGCTCCGCCACGACGAGGTCACCTGCCCCGAGTGTGGCCACCAGTTCAATGCCGACGGGGAGTGATACTAACGGCTATAAGCCCATGAGCAATTTCGACTCAGTCGCGGACGTTCTCGCCGGCCGGCTCACCGAACCTCTCGCCGTCGTCGTTGCGTTCGTAGACGACCCGTCCGCGAACCATCGTCAGCTCCGGGAAGACACCCTCCCACCCTTCGAACGGCGTCCAGTCACAGTTCGTGTGTAACTCCGGGCCGCGGATGGGGCGTGTCTCGTCGACGTCGACGAGGACGATGTCGGCGTGGTTGCCCTCGACGATCCGCCCCTTGTTGGGGAGGTCGAAGACGGTGGCGGGGTTGGCGGCCGTGAGATCGCGCACCCGCTCGAAGTCGAGGTCGCCCGACCGAGCTTCCGCGAGCAACAGCGGGAGCGCGGTCTCGACACCGGGGACACCGCTCGGAGCCTCCCAGATGCCTGCGTCCTTCTCTGCGCGCGTGTGCGGAGCGTGGTCGGTCGCGATCATGTCGACCGTCCCGTCGACGACGCGCTCGTAGACACCCCGGCGGCGCATCTCGCGGCGCAACGGGGGGTTCATCCGGCCGAACGTCCCCAGAGCCTCGCTGTCGGCCCGCGAGAGGAACATGTGGTGGGGCGTGACCTCGCAGGTCATCCCCGTCTCGGCAGCGATGTCGATCCCCTCCGGGGTGCTGGTGTGCGCGACGTGCAGCGACACGCCGCGGTCCTCGGCGGTCTCACAGGCCCGACTGATCGCCTCTCTCTCCGCTTGCGAGGTGCGATACACGCTCCAGGCAGCGGGATCGTCGCGTTCCCGTGCGCTCTCGTCGAACCACGAGGCGTCCTCGGCGTGGACGGTGACTGGCACGTCGCTGACACTCGCGCGGTCCAGAGCGTCTTCAAACAGGGGCGTCTCGATGCCCATGTCGCCGGTGGAGTCTGCGAGGAAGATCTCGCCGAGCGCGAACAGCGGCCGGTCGAGCAGGCTGTCGGGGCTCCACTCCGGTGTGACGCCGCCGTTGAGACCGTAGTCGACGAGCGATGCGTCCGCGAGCATGGCCTTTTGGTCGAACGCACCCCCATCGATCGTCGGCGGATCGGTGTTGGGCTGGTCGACGACGGTCGTCACGCCGCCGGCAGCGGCGCTCCGTGAGCCGGTCCGCCACGTCTCCTTGTGCGAAAAGCCCGGCTCCCGGAAGTGGACGTGTGTGTCGATCATCCCGGGCAGGAGCAGCCTTCCGGAGGCGTCTACGATGCGCTCGCCGTCGTCTGCCGGGCTGCTCTCGCCGACGGCCGCTATCGTCTCCCCACGGACGCTGACGTCCCGGATCCGACCGTCGGCGAGTCGCGCGTTTCGAAAGAGCATACGCTCTCTCTGCGGGCGAGATTCCTAAGTCTCCCGAACGCGCTCGACTTCGACTGCGCCGTCGGCGAACGCGTCGGCAATCGCGTCACAGACGGCGGCGGGGAAACTCTCGCCGCCGGCCCGGGCGACGCTCCCGACGGCGGCCGGATCGAACGCCACCCCGAGCGCGTCGTAGATTGGCGGGAGGATGTCGGCAATCGCCTCGTGATCGCGAACAACGACAATACCGCCGACGAGTGCGACCTCCTTCCGGGCGCGCTGGGCGAGGCCTGCGATCTTTCCCGCCGACTGGAGAGAGTGAGTGCCGGGACAGAACGCGCCGTCGGGTTCGCCCTCGATTGCGTCGACTCCGAGCTCGCCGAGTGCGTCACGGAGCCGAACAGCCGCATCCTCGTACCGCGAGTCGATTGCGGTCCGCTCCGCAGTGGGGTCGGCGTGGACGAACGCGACCGTCGATCCGGTGTAGGCGACAGCCCGCCCCCCGACCTGGCGCTCGACGGGCGGGAACCCCCGCCCTCTCGCGATGGCCCGGGCACGCTCGTACCCGTCGGCGCCGGCGTCGCGTCGGCCGAATGCGACCTGGCGGGGGGGCGTCCAGACCCGCAACGCCGTCTCACCGGCCTCGACCGCGCGGTCAACCATCGCCCCGGTCCGATCGCGGTCCGCGTCGACGGCCGGCTTCTGTCCGCGGAGAACGCGCATAGGTCCGGTACGGGCGCCCCCAACAAAACTGACGCGACACGTGGCGAACAGGCGACACGGGGGCTCACAGCGACTGGTGGTCGCCGAAGCCGGGAACATCCACGACGCGGTGTGTCGCACTCCCGCGGGCCGCGCCGCGGCCAGTCTCAGGTCACGTTGCGGGATGGCCGCGCTCCGGTAGATAAATCTCCGGGCGGATCCGGAGCCGGTAGTATAAGCTCACCGCGCCCGAGGTCACGGCAATGGCAGTCACGCTCCGGCGAGACGTGCTCTTCCAGTACCGGCGCTTCTCGCTGTACAACTCCCCCTACGTCGCCCACGACAGCGGCCGTGCCATCGACCTCTACCCGCCCGCGGACGAGAGGACCGTCCCGTCCCCCGTGGCGGGAGAGGTGATCGAGACGATTGCGGTCGATGCCCCGCCAAAGCCCTACGCCGCCGAGAAGGACTACCTGATTCTCGTCGATACTGGCGAGTACGTGGCACGCTTGCTCCACGTGAAGACAGGGGTGAGTGCCGGCGACGAGGTTGCGGTCGGCGATCCGCTGGGGGCGCTGGTCCGCGCCGGCTTCTTCGCCCCGTGGGTCCCTAACCACGTCCACCTGGGCTTTCGTGAACGGGACGCCGATCCGTACCGCGCGTCGGGGTCGCTCCCGATCGAAGTTGCCGTCGACGTCGAACCGGTATCGTGGAACGGCACGGGGACAGTCGTCGAGACGGGCGACGCCATGGCACGGCTCGACGCCCCGGCACACCCGGCACCCGGCGAGCGGTTCGTGGGGCTTGCGAGCGGCGGCGGCGTCCTCGACGGGGGATTCCCGCACTACGACGGCGGCGGCCTGCTCGGGGGAGCCGGACCGGCCGAGATCGCCGGGACACGCGTGGGCAGCGTTTCGGGTCGAGACGTGTCCTGGCGCGACGCGACTGTACTGGCAAACGGCGAGCCGGTGACTGGTCTCGCCCTGTTCTGTGGCCGCGATGCCTTCGGCGCGAAGCTGGTCGGTGAGTCGGTCGACCTCTCCGAGGGCGAGGAGGTGTCGGTGACGATACGCGTTGGGGGCGAAGGATGAGTGGGACCCGAATCCCGGAGCGTCCAGTCACCCCCGGACGTGTCCGACTGTGACGTAGAACGGGACGACCTCGCGGCGGCGGTAGGAGCGGTCGCCCATCTGTTCGGCGACTGTCCGTCCCATCTCGCGCCAGCGCTGCCGGAGCTCGTCGAACTCCTCGGGCGTCGTCCCGCCGGCGAGGATCGGTTCGCGATCGGAGTCCAGCCCCTCGCCGCTCGCCTTCCGGCGGGCCGCCTCTATAGCTCGCTCGGTGTACGGCGACGCGATCGTGCGCTCGTGGTCGTACCGGGACACGGTGACAGCCGAGAGCCCGCTGTCCTCGAAGAGTGTCCGCGCCGCGCCGAGGCTTGCGTCCGTCTCGACGCCGTCCAGGTACAGCTCGCGGGCCCGTCTGGCGAGGGGAGCCTCGGCCTCGACGGTGGATGCGACGCGGACGGCGCTGTTGTCCGGTTCGATCGCGGCGACCACGCTGTCGGAGACGCGAGCGAACTCCCGGACTGCCGCCTCCGGATCGGGGAGGTTGACGAGGAGCGCCTGACAGACCACGAGGTCGAAGGCCCCGTCGGGGAATGGAAGACGTGTCGCGTCGCCGCGGACGCGGGGATCCGCGACCGCTGACAGCAGCCCCGGGTCAGCATCGAGTGCGACGACAGCCCCGGGACACTCCTCGCGGAGTACCCGCGTCAACTCGCCGGTTCCTGCGCCCACATCGAGAACGCGGTCACGCTCCTCGAGAGCGAGCGATGCAAATGCCGTTCGCGAGTCGTCCCACATCCCCTCGCGGGTGGCTTCGAGGTACTCGGCGGTGAACTCGCGCACTGCCGTCCGCTACGGCCAAGCGGCCCAAAAGTCCCGTGTTCGCAGTCAGTCCCGTAGCTCCTCCACCCGCTCGATGTTCCACGCAAAGTCCTTGCCGTCCTCGGTGGGCGTCTCCAGGACGAGTGGGACGTCCCGGATTGCGTCGTGGTTGACGAACGCCCCCATCCCGTCCTCGCCGATCCGTCCCTCGCCGACGTGGGCGTGTTCGTCCTTGTTCGTACCACACGCGTGCTTGGAGTCGTTGAGGTGGACGCAGGCGAGGTTCTCCAGTCCGACCACGGCGTCGAATTCGGAAACGGTGTCCTCGACGGCCCCGGGCGTCGAGAGGTTGTAGCCCGCCGAGAAGGCGTGGGCGGTGTCCAGGCAGACTTCGAGGTCCTGCTCGCTCTCTTCGAGGACCGCCCCGAGGTGTTCGAACTCGTCGCCGAGCTTGGTGCCGCTGCCGGCGTCGGACTCGACGAGGACAGTCACGCCTTCGGGGACGTCGAGTTCGTCCAGCGCGCTGGCGGCGTTTGCAAGCCCCCCCTCGACGCCAGCGCCCGTGTGCGCGCCCAGGTGGACGTTCACGTACTCGACGTCGAGCGTCTCGGCCGCGTCGACCTCCGCCTGGAGGCTCGCGATGGACTTCTCGCGGAGGTCGGATTTCGGCGTCGCGAGGTTGACGAGATACGAGGCGTGGATGACCCACGGGCCGATGTCGTGATCGGCCGACACCTCGCGGAACTGCGCGGCGTTGTCCGAATCGAGGTTCGGATCCTGCCAGACCTGCGGGGAGTGAGAGAAGATCTGTCCACAGTTCCCGCCGAATTCGCGCTGTTCGTCGACAGCGTTGTGGACGCCGCCCGCGATCGAGGCGTGTGCGCCAACTCTGAGTGCCATACCCGACGGGTGGCCCCGTTCAGGCATAGGAACTTCGGTCGGCTCTGTTGTTCCCATCTCGGCCCGGCCGCGCGGTCACTCCGCCGTCGGGTCGGTCCGCTCGCGGGTCCACGCGTCGCTCGCGTACTTTCGCTTTGCGCCCTCGCGTGCCCTGTCGAGTTCCGCGTCGGTCCACAATCCCTCATTCGTGTCGGCCCAGATCTGCAGGGCGGCTTCGAGTGCGTCGACAGCATCCCCGCGGTCGATGCCGGACTGTTCGCGGACCGAGGTGACGCGCTCGCGGAAAGCCCCGGCGTCGGGCGGGTCGGCGAACGTCGACAGGTGGCGGTCGGTATCGCGGGCGTACGTGACAGAGCCGTGCTGGATGACGCTGTCGCGCTGGCGGTACTGGGCGTTCCCGCTGATCTTCCGGCCGTCCCCGGCCAGCACGTCGTGGGCCGGGTGCAACTCCCGCAGGTAGCAGGCCGGCTGGTGGATCGACGGCCGTTCCTCCTCAGCGTAAGTCGCTTCGACACCCATCCGCTCGAAGGCGTCGAACAGCGGCCGACAGAGCAGCTCGTAGCTCTCCATCAGGTCGCCCGGGAGTTCCTCGGCCGGGGCGACGATGGAGTAAGAGATGTCTCCGAAGTCGTCGTGGTAGATGGCACCGCCGCCGGTTGGACGGCGCGTGACGGTGATCCCCGCGCTCTCACAGTACTCCCAGTCGATCGTCGCCGGGTTCTGGTGGTAGCCAAGCGAGAGCGTGCTGGGGTTCCAGCGGTAGATGCGGACGGTCCGCGGGCCACCTGCGGCGGCCGTCTCGGCGGCGATCTCGTCCAGCGCCATGTTCATCGGTCCCCAGCGGGCCTCCTCGCGGATGAGCCGCCACTCCCTGTCTGCGAGGGTCGTCATGGGACCGGGTACGGAACCGGGCCTGAAAGCGGTTACGTCGCTGGGTTGGAACCGCGCCGGTCGACCGCGAAACCGTCAGAGGGAATTGGTCGGCTGACGGAACGGCGGTATGGCCGAGTTCAACTACGAGGTCGAGATGGATGTCCGCTTCAGGGATATCGACGCGATGGGCCACGTCAACAACGCCGTGTACTCGACGTACCTGGAACAGGCCCGCGTCGAGTACATCTCGGACGTGATCGGCGAGCAAATCTTCGAGGGGACCGGCGTCGTCATCGCGGATCTCCACATCGATTTCGAGCGGCCGATCGAGTACGAGGAGTCGGTCGTGATAACCGTCCGCGCCGGGGAACTTGGCTCTTCAAGCATCCCGATCGAACACGAGATCCGCGCCGACGGCGAGGTCGTCGCGACCGCGAAGACGCTCATGGTCACGATCGACCGCGAGACCGGCGCGTCGTGCTCGATGCCCGATCGATGGCGCGAGCGGATCGACGCACACGAGGGGCGACAGGGGACGGGTGAGTGACGCCGGTCGGCGAAGATGCGTATCTTTTTGCGTGGGAGCCTCGACTGTTCGGGTATGCCGACAAGCGTTCTTGCACCCGAAGACTGGTACGACGTCGCAGGGCTGGCAGAACAGGCGGAGTCCTACGGTTATCACGGTATCTGGATGACGGAACTCTGGGGACGGGATGCCTTCGTCGCGCTTGCCCACGCAGCGACGGTCACGGACGACCTCAGTCTGGGCACCGCGATCGTCAACGTCTACGGCCGGACGCCGGCGACGCTCGCACAGGCCGCTGCGTCGGTCGCGAACATCGCGGGCGACCGCGTCCGCCTCGGGCTGGGGACGAGCACCGAGAAGGCCATCGATGATCTCCATGGCATGGACTTCGAGAACCCGCCGCGACGCCTCCACGAGACGGTCGAACTCACCCGGGAGTTCCTCACCGCCGAGGGCCGGGTCGACTACGACGGGAAGGTCTTCGACGTCGCCGACTTCCCCTCGCTCGGCGCGGAGATTCCGATCTACGCCGCCGCACTCGGCCCGTCGAACCGGCGCGCGACCGGCCGGACCGCCGACGGTTGGCTCCCGCACAACATCCCCTTCGGACACCTCGACGAGGCCTTCGAGACGGTCGCCGAAACGGCAGAGGACGCCGGGCGTGATCCCGACGCCATCGAGACTGCCCCCTACGTCCCGTCGGCTGTCAGCGACGACCCCGAAGAGGCCAGGGCTGCCATCCGCGGGCACATTGCCTACTACGTCGGCAGCGGCGAAGGCTACCGCCGGGCCGTCGCCGAACACTTCCCGGAGGCCGAGGATGTCGCGGAGGCGTGGCGCTCGGGCGACCGCGGCGACGCCCGGGACGCCGTGACCGACGAGATGGTGGATGCCCTCGGAGTCGCCGGGACCCCCGAGGAGGCCCGCGAGAAGTTCGACGCGGTCGCCGCGGTCGACGCCATCGACGAGCCGATTCTCGTCATCCCGGTCGGGACCGAAGAGGAGATGGCGGAGTACACCATCTCGCAGCTGGCCCCCGAAAAGCGGTAGCTCACGCCGAATGCGGTCGTCCCCGAACGATGACCGAAATCGGTATTTTCGCCTGCAAGACTTAAAAGGGTCCAGCGTAACCGTGCATGCAAGAGATGTCAGTCATGGGCGAGACAACCGTTCTCGTCGTCGAAGACGAACAGGGCCTGCGGGAGACCTACAGGGCGGCCCTCGAGAGTGAGTACGAGGTCCGGACCGCGTCCGACGGTGAGGCGGCCCTCGAGACAGTCGACGACGCTGTCGACATCGTGTTCCTCGACCGGCGGATGCCGGGACTATCCGGCGACGAGGTCCTGCACGAGGTGCGTGACCGGGGCGTCGATTGCCGGGTCGTCATGGTGACGGCAGTCGACCCGGACACCGACCTCCTCCAGATGGATTTCGACGAATACCTCGTCAAGCCCGTGGAGACCGACCGTCTCCGGGGCGCCGTGGAACGGATGCTCGCCCGGGACGCGATGGAAGACCAGGTTCGGAAAATGTTCGCCGTGGCCTCGAAGCTGGCGACGCTCGAATCGAAACTCGAAATCAGCCAGCAGCAGCGAAGCGAACGCCACCAGCAGCTCCTCGAGGAGTTCTACGCGCTCCGCGACGAGGTTGACCTCCCCAGCCCGGAAGACGACTACTACTCCGAGTCGACGCTGGAAAAGCTCCAGGCGCTCCTCGAAGCGACCGGATAGTATCGGGATTCGGCATGACCCCGCCAGGAATCCCGTCATGCCGACGGGGAGGAGGTCACAATCCGGCAGTCGGGGAAAGCGCGCCCCTCAAGTGTTTCGACCCCTACCCTCACCCAATGAGCGACAGCGGCGGTCCCCTCTCACCTGACAGACCGGACGTCGACCGGCCGTTCCGCGTCGAGGCCCCCTTCGAACCGGCTGGTGACCAGCCGGAGGCAATCGAGCAACTGGTCGATGGCTTCCGGCGGGACATGGACAGCCAGACCCTGCTGGGCGTGACGGGTTCCGGCAAGACCAACACCGTCTCGTGGGTCATGGAGGAGATACAAAAGCCCACGCTGGTCATCGCACACAACAAGACACTCGCCGCGCAACTCTACGAGGAGTTCAGGGAGCTGTTCCCGGACAACGCCGTCGAGTACTTTGTATCCTACTACGACTACTACCAGCCCGAGGCCTACGTCGAGCAGACGGACACCTACATCGACAAGGACGCCTCGATCAACGACGAAATCGACCGGCTGCGCCACTCTGCGACCCGTTCGCTTCTGACCCGCGAGGACGTCATCGTCGTCGCCTCGGTGTCGGCCATCTACGGGCTGGGTGACCCACGAAACTACGTCGACATGTCCCTGCGCATCGAGCAAGGGGAGCGGATCGACCGCGACGGACTCCTCGGCCGGCTGGTCGATCTGAACTACGAGCGCAACGACGTCGACTTCACCCAGGGTACCTTCCGCGTGCGCGGTGACACGGTCGAGATATATCCGATGTATGGCCGGTACGCCCTCCGCGTGGAGTTCTGGGGCGATGAGATCGACCGCATCCGGAAGATCGACCCCCTGGATGGGGACGTGAAGAGCGGGGAACCCGCGGCACTGGTCCACCCGGCCGAACACTACTCCATCCCCGAACAACGCCTCGAACGGGCGATCGACGAGATCCGGGACCTCATGGAGGATCGGGTACGCTACTTCGAGCGCCGGGGCGATATGGTCGCCGCCCAGCGCATCGAGGAGCGGACAACATTCGACCTGGAGATGATGGAGGAAACCGGCTACTGTTCGGGCATCGAGAACTACTCCCTCCACCTCTCGGATCGCGAACCGGGGGAGGCGCCCTACACCCTGCTGGATTACTTCCCCGACGACTTCCTCACGGTCGTCGACGAGTCACACCAGACGCTGCCCCAGATCCGCGGGCAGTTCGAGGGCGACAAGAGCCGCAAGGAGAGCCTCGTCGAGAACGGCTTCCGCCTGCCGACGGCATTCGACAACCGCCCGCTGACCTTCGAGGAGTTCGAGGAGAAGACGGGCAAGACGCTGTACGTCTCCGCGACTCCCGGCGACTACGAACGGGAGACCAGCGACCAGATCGTCGAACAGATCGTCCGCCCGACCTACCTGGTCGACCCCGCGATCGAGGTGACCGGCGCGGAGGGGCAGGTTGCCGACCTCATCGACCGTCTCGACGCTCTCCCCGACGATGAGCGCGCGCTCGTGACGACGCTGACCAAGCGGATGGCCGAGGATCTCACCGAGTACCTCGAGGAGGCGGGAATCGACGTCGAATACATGCACGACGAGACGGACACGCTCGAACGCCACGAACTCGTCCGCGGGCTCCGCCTGGGCGAATTCGACGGCATCGTCGGGATCAACCTCCTCCGGGAGGGGCTGGACATCCCGGAAGTGTCACTCGTGGCCATCCTGGACGCCGACCAGGAGGGCTTTCTCCGCTCCGAGACGATGCTCGTCCAGACGATGGGGCGGGCCGCCCGCAACGTCAATGGGACGGTGGTGCTGTACGCCGACGACCCCAGTGACGCGATGGAGTCGGCCATCGCGGAGACGCGCCGTCGCCGGCAGATCCAGCAGGAGTACAACGAGAACCACGGCCACGAGCCCCGGACAATCGAGAAGGCGATCGGCGAGACGAACCTCCCGGGCAGCAAGACGGAAACAGGGGGGACGGTGGAGCTCGAACCGGCCGACGACGACGAGGCCGCCCGCGTCGTCGCTGAACTCGAAGAGCGGATGCGGGAGGCTGCGGACAACCTGGAGTTCGAACTCGCAGCCGACATCAGGGACCGCATCCGCGAGTTGCGCGAGGAGTACGACCTCGACGGGACGACCGATGACGGTGTCCCCGCGCCGGAGTCGGATCTGTGAGCACGTCTGCGTCCGGGCCGGGACAGCACGATTATACCGGTCGACGTAAGCCCTGATACTTTCAGCCTGGAACATCCGGCTGAGATGTATCAAAAGTTACGTCGACCGGTATATCTCCAGGCGGCGATGCTGTTTTTGGACCTGAGACACAAACCGCACCGATGAGATCGGACACGACACTCCCCCGGCGGCGATTTCTCGGCGGCCTGGCCGGAACGGCGGCGCTTGGCTCCCTTGCAGGCTGTGGTGAGTCCTCGGACAGCCCGGCGACACCGGAGAACACGGACGAGGTCTCCGGGACAGACGACGGTACGGATGCGGCCGACGTCTCTGCCGAAACTGCCGGTGATTCCACCGAAGCGACCGGCGGAACCGAGCCGAACGAGGACGCGTCGGGATCGTCGGACGGGACGGAGACGACGGACGATACCTCGGGCACGACGGACGGATCGGAGTCAGAGATCGACCTCCGGGAGGCGAACGTCGTCGACGTCGCCTTCGAGTCCGGGGGCGGAACCTACGGGTTCGACGTCACGCTGCACCACGACGACGACGGGGAGGACGGGTACGCAAACTGGTGGCAGGTCGAGCGACTCGACGGGACGCAACTCGGCCGGCGCGATCTCCGCCACGCCCACTCCCGGCAGCCGTTCACCCGCTCGGAGACGATCGAAGTCCCAGAAGACACGCGCTGTGTGGTCGTCCGGGGGCACGACCAGAGACACGGCTACGGCGGCCGGGCGATACTGGTCGACCTGGATTCGGGCGCGACCCGGACCGTCGCCCAGGGGCCCGAAAAGGGGACGTTCGAGGCGAGTGACTGTCCCTGATCACTCGGTCGCCTCGTGGTACTCCCGGACGATGACGTCGCCGCTGGAGGCGCCGATCCGCTCGGCACCAGCCTCGAACATCGCTTTTGCCTTCTTCCAGGAGCCGATTCCGCCGCTGGCTTTCACGGGAAGGTACTCGCTCATGATCTCGACGGCCTCGACCGTCGCGCCACCCTCGGAGAAGCCGGTCGCGGTCTTGACGAGGTCGGCGTCGGCGTCGGCGGCGGCCTCGCAGGCCCGCCGGAGTTCGCCCTCCTCGAGGAGCGGCGCCTCGACGATGACCTTCACCGGGACCGGAACGGCGGCGGCGACTTCCTCGATGTCGGATCGGACCGCCTCGTCGTCGCCAGCCGTGAGGGCGCCAATATTTGCCACCATGTCGAGTTCGGCGGCGCCGTCGTTCCAGGCCTGACCGGCCTCGGCGCATTTGATCTCCGTGGCGTGCTGGCCGTGCGGGAAGCCGACGACCGTGGTCACAGCCACGTTCGGGGCGTACTCGGCTGCCTCGGCGAGGTAGCACGGCGGAACGCAGGCGCGCATCCCCTCCCGGAGCGCAGTGTCGAGAACGCCCATCGTGTCAGCCCGTGTCGTCGTCGGGCCGAGAACTGTGTGTTCGATGCGGGATGGAACGTCGTCCATGCTGGGACCAAGGGACGGAAGGGTCAAAACTCCCGGTGCGCTCGAGTGGGGGCTTTTTATATCAAGTGATGGTGATACCAGCCGAGAGGACCGGAAGTGTTTTGTCTCATGGGTCTGCCATTCCGCCCATGCAGGTGCCGTTCGAGGGGTTCGTGACGCCGCCACTCCCACATACGGTGTTCCTGATCATCACGGCAGTCACGGTCATCGCGGTGCTGTACACGATGCGCCCGCCGATAACACAGATGTTGATCCTGGCCTTCGCGCCGTGGATGGTCAGCGGTGCCGCGTTGCACGTCTTCTACCAGCTGGGAGAGCAGTTCCAGGTACAGCTGTATCCGCCGCTGATCGAGCCGCTGTTCTCGGCGCCAGCGGTGTATCTGACGACGTTCGTCTCGATGGGGTTTATCTGGATCGTTGCCACCATTGTCGGACAGACCGTCAAGTCAGTGGCCGAAGGACGCGACTACGTCGCGTACTACGTCGGGTCTATGGGGATCGGTGTGATGGTGACCCTCGTTGCGCTCGTCTTCTGGCAGGCGTTCGACCCGCTCGTCGATCCGGAGTTCATCATCCCGACGGTCGGCCTGATCGTCACACTCCCGGTCACCTTCGTCCTGTACGTCCTCCTCGGCGTGTGGCGGACCTACATCATCGCCGAAGCGCGGTACGTCGGCCTGCTCGTCCTCTTTTCGCACGTCCTCGACGGAGTCACGACCGCAATCGGGGTCGACATCCTCGGGGCCGGCGAGCGGTCTGTCATCCCCGCTCGCATCATGGAGTTCGCAGCCAGTCTGCCGACCGCCGAGTACCTCGGCAGCGGCTGGCTGTTCCTCGTGATCAAGATATTCGTCGCCGTGGCCGTCATCGTCCTCTTTGCCGACTACATCCGGGAGAAACCCACCAGAGGGAACCTGCTGTTCGCCTTCGTCGCCGCTGTCGGTCTGGGACCGGCGGCGAACAACTACCTGCTCTTCGTTCTGGGACTCGCCGGCTGATCGTGAGGGCCAGGCAGCCGAACTTTGTACCCCCCGGCCGAACGTAATCCATGGCGAAGCAACCACATCTCCTGGTCAGTGACGGCGACCTCGCGGACGTCGCGCTCGTGCCCGGCGATCCCGGGCGCGTCGACCGCATCGCCGGCTACTGCTCTGGTGCTACCACGGTCGCACAGAACCGCGAGTACAAGGTCGTCAACGCCACCTACGAGGGCCGGAACCTGACGATCTGTTCTACTGGTATCGGAGCGCCGTCGGCGACGATCGCCGCAGAGGAGTTGCACGCGGTCGGCGTCAAGACGCTGATCCGGGTCGGCACGACCGGAGCGCTCCAGCGTGGCATCGAGATCGGCGACATGATCGTCGCCACCGGTGCGGCGAAGGACGAGGGGACCACGAAGCGGTACGAGTCGGCGACCCTTCCGGCAGTCCCGGACTACGAAGTGCTCTCGGCACTCGTCGACGCCGCAAAAGCAAACGAGGGGGCCACAGCCGACGAGACAGGAGGGAAAGTTCATGTCGGTCCGATCGCAACGGACGACGCCTTCTACGCCGAGACCGACGAGTACGTCGACAGCTGGGAGGATGCGGGGCTGCTCGCCGTCGAGATGGAGGCTTCGGCGCTTTTCACGCTCGCACGCCGGAGGGGGATGCGCGCGGGCGCCATCTGTACGGTCGACGGGAACTTAGTCGAGGGCACCCAGAAGGGCGAAACCGACGAGGGTGAACTACCGGAGAAGGCGAAGAACAACGTCGAGCGGGCCATCGGGATCGCGCTCGACGCGGTCACGAGCCTTTAGGCGACCCTGAGCGGCCGGACAGATTTTTGTCCGTCGCTCGGAATACCGGGAACACATGCGGGAGCGTCTGTGGACGATTGTTCAGCGGGTCAGGCGGCTTGAACGGCGGGAAATACACGAGTTGCGCCGCTGGCTCGAACGGACCAGCAACCTCGTCCACCTCTCGATTCTGCTCGTCGTGCCGCTGTTGCTGATGCTCGTGACGACTCTTTCGAACGCCCTCGGCGGGCTCTCCTTTCTGTTGTACCCTCCGCTGGCATCGGGGGCGTACACGCTGTTTGCGAACCCCGAGGGGAAGTACGCGTCCCCGGTCCGGTTCGTCGGCGGGCTCACTGTCGGCGCCGTCTGTGGCTGGATCGCTGTCGAGTTCGCAGTGGGCGTTCTCTACACGACGCCACCCGGACAGATACACTCGGCTGGCGCGGCGCTGGCAATCTTTCTCACCGGCTTCGTGACGTGGGGGCTGGGCGTCGAGGAGCCCGCAGCGTACTCGACGGCGCTGCTCACGCTATTTGTCTACGGGCAAATCGAGACGCCCGGGTACTTCGTCCTCAGCATCGTGGTCAGCAGCGCGATCGTTGCAGGGACCTTCGCCGGCTGGCGGCGCTGGGTGTACGAGCGCCGTGCACAGTACCTCTACGAGTCGACCAGCGGCGACGACCACGTGCTCGTTCCGATGCTGGGGCCGAATCCGGCTGCGACGGCGATGCTCGCCGCCCGGATCGCCGGCGCACACCGTGCCGGGAAGGTCGTCCTTCTAGATATCGTCGACGAGGAGTGGATGGCACGCGCCGAGCGAGCGCTCCTGGAGGACCACGGCGAGGCGCGGCTACTCAAGAGCGGGCCGAGTTCCGAGGGCGAGCGGACCGCAGAGACGGACACAGCCCATCCCGACACGATCGACGCACACGAGGCAGTCAGCCAGTCCGTCGCCGATCTCGAGACGCGAGCGAACGACATCGAGACGCAGGTCGGCGTCCCCTGTCAGGTCGTCGTCGCGACCTCGGGGGCGTCCCCGGCAACGACGAGCCTCCGGACGGCGCGCCAGGCCAACTGTGACCTGGTCGCGACCCCCTACGAATCGAGACACGGTGAGGTCAGTCCCTTCATCCGCGAACTGTTTGGGGGCGACGTCGACGTACTCGTCCATCACTCCCATGGAGGGCGGACGCGGTGGAAGCGGATTCTGGTGTCGGTCCGGGGGCGGAGCGACGTGGCACACAGCATGCTGGATTTCGCCACCCGGCTGGCCCGCAAAACCGGCGAGGTGAGCGTCGGGACCTGTATCACGAACGAACGGAGGCGGCGCCGCGCCGAGGAGATGCTGGCGAACCTCGTGGAGACGTTCGAGGGAAACATCGAGACGCGCGTTTCGCGGAGCAAAGTCGAGCGGTTCCTGAGTCGTCACGGCAGCGAGTACGATCTCGTCGTCATCGGCGCAAGCCAGGACCGTAGCGCAGCCTCTCGGTTCGTCTCGCCACCGACGTTCGAGCGCATCGATGGCGACGAGATCGGGACGGACGTCGCAATTGTCGACCGGCACTGATCGATGGACGGTTTCCGTGAGTTTATACACCAGCCCGGCGACCCTCCACCTGCATGTCCAGCCAGAGGGTGGAGCTGTCCCGGCTCGAGGACGAGCTTCCAGACCCGGAGACAGCCACGAACGTCACGTACAACCCGTCGTTCGAACGGCTTCGCGAGTTTGCGAGCCACGAGGAGACGACGACGGAGTTCGGGAGCCCGCGGTACGTCAGCGACCAGCGCTCCCGGAGCGCGGATCGGACGAAAAACCGCATCGACGACGAGTTCGACGAGAGCGACTGGGAGGCGGTCGGCGACGCACTCGAAGTCGCCGCCGAGCGCGAACTGATCTGTCTCGACCGGGTGGTCGGCCGCCACCCCGAAACGTCGTACGTCTGCCGCCTTTTCGTCCCTCGGGAGTACGCCCGCATCGCACTCGCCTGGGGCAAGCTCCTCGAACCGGCAAACGAGGGCGCGGACCCCGACTTCCGGACCCTCCAGCTCCCGGAGTGGGGCGAGGATCGCGACCGGCGAATCCGGCTCTTTCCGGACGAGGGGTTGACGTTCGTCCTCGGCAGCGACTACACCGGCGAGGCCAAGAAGTCGTTCCTGCGCCTGTTCATGCGCCGGGTGAAGGAAGACGGCGGGCTCGGACTCCACGCCGGCACGAAGCGCGTCCGCATCGAACGCGACGGCGAGGTGACCGATGTCGGCCAGGCCTTCCTCGGGCTCTCGGGGACCGGCAAGTCCACACTCACGGGGCACGGCTGCTGGCTCGAGGAGTCGGAGGGCGCCGAGATGCTCCAGGACGACGTCTGTGCGTTGCTCCCCGACGGGCGGGTCCCCGGGAGCGAGGGCAACGGGCTCTACATCAAGACGATTGGCCTCAACCGGGCGGAACAGCCCGAACTCTACGACGCGGCGACCCACGAAAGCGCCGTCCTGGAGAACGTCGCCGTCGAGGACGGGAACGTCGATTTCGACGACGGAACCCTCACGAGGAACGGACGAGCCGTCGTCCTCCGCGAACACCTGGACTCCGCGGCCGAGGACATCGACCTCGACGAGGTCGACCAGGTGTTTTTCATCACGCGCAACCCGCTCATGCCGCCGGTCGCTCGACTCACTCCCCGGCAGGCCGCGGTCGCTTTCATGCTCGGGGAGTCCATCCAGACCAGCGCCGGCGACCCCGACGCGGCGGGGGAGGCGATCCGCGTCGTCGGGACGAACCCGTTCATCATCGGCCCCGAAGGCGAGGAAGGCAACCGCTTTTCGCAACTCCTCGCCGACAACGACGTCGACGCCTACCTCATGAACACTGGGAGCGTCGGCCCCGACGCCGCCGACATCGGTGTCGAGGATTCGGTCAACATCCTCGTCGCCGCCGCACGCGGCGAGATCGAGTGGACCCGCGACGAGACGCTCGGGCTCGAGATTCCCGCCGACGTCCTGGGTGTCGACGTCGAGTCACTCCATCCCGCACGGCACTACGAGAACTACGCGGACGAACTGGCCGACCTGCGCACCGAGCGCCGGGAGTTCCTCGCCCAGTTCGAGACGCTCTCCGAGGACATCGCGGACGCCGTGTACTGACGGATCAAAATCCTGGCGGATTTTCGCCCGCCAGTCTTCGAGAGGATGTCCGCTGTGTCCGGGCCGCTCATCACCGGACTGCCGTCCGGCTCCTCGCGGCCCTCTGTCCTGTCAGCCGTCAGCACGGCTGTTCGCGCACGTCTGTCAGCCGATGGTGGCACTGCTCGAATCCAGCGGCAGGCGCTCGCGTGCGAGTTCGACGCCGCGGGCGACGTTCTGTGTCACCCCGTCGAAGTGCTCGGCGCCGACGAACGGGTGTACGCTCGATGGTTCCTCGTGAGCGTACACGTCGACCCCATCCGCTGCCTCGAAGAGCATGACGTGCAACTGGCGCCTCGCGAGCGGCCGGTCGCGGTACGCCCACGAGCCGACCTCCGGATCGCCGTCCCGTATCTTGAGGCGGGCGAGCGGACACCGGAGGAATCCCCACTGCCAGAGGAGGGTCTCGGCCTCGTCGAGTGGCATCCGGAGCGTCCCGGCGTACTCACCCTCCGTGATCGGGCGAGGCCCGGCACGCTCGTCGAGGGTAGTGCCGAGGAGCCGCGAGACCGACCGCCGGAGCGGTTCCCACCATCGACCCTCCGGGCCACGGTTCCGCCGGACCGGGACACCGTAGGTCTGGACGAACCCCAGCCCGGCACCCAGAGGGCTGAGAACCCCGATCAGCCCCCGCGTCGCGCCGCCGGCCATCACTCCGGCCCCCCGTTCGTTTCGACGCGTTCGACGACTGCCGGCGAGTCGTTCGAGGGGTCGTTGACCGTCTGTGAGACGGGATATGCCTGCATCTCCCGGGCCGGGTAGGGGGCGAGCAGGTCCGCCACTGCCTCTGCACCCTCGCGGAGCCAGCGTCGTTCCCTCTCCCTCGGGAGGATGACCGACATCCGGTCGTGGAGGTCTCCGACGAGGTCGTTGGGTTCCGTCGTGACGATCGTATACGTCGAGACCACCTCCGGTTCGGCGTCCACTTCGCCGCTCCCGAAGGCGTCGAGCCCGGTCTGTGTCCCACTCGGACGCCATTCGGCCCACAGCCCTGCCATCGCGAACGGCTCCCCGTCAGTCAGCGTGATCCGGTATGGCTGTTTGCCGCCCCCGGTTTCGGTCCACTCGTAGAAGCCGTCCGCGGGAACGAGACACCGGCCGACGCGCAGATCGTCGCCGCCGTCTCCGGCAAAGGCACCCCGGAACGTCGGCTTCTCCGCGAGCGTCTCCGCGCGGGCGTTGATATACCCGAACTCGGACCGATCGTCGGCCCACGGCGGGACGAACCCCCACTCCATCGTCTCGATGGTCGCCGGGGCCGCGTCGGGGATGACCGGTAGCGACTGGCGGGGGGCGGCGTTGTACCGCGGCTCGAACGGCTCGGAGAACGTCGCGCCGAACAGGTCCTCGACGTCCTCTGGCGGCGCGAAGAGGCTGTAGCGTCCGCACATACGGAGAAGGAGGGCTCCCGGGAGGAATAAATCCGCGGCCGACCGGTGTGAGTGGGGGGCGCACACGCGAAAAACAGTTTTTCGTGCGGGCCCGAACGGGGGCACGATGAAACGACGCAGCTTTCTCGCCGCCGGCGTCTCCGCCGGGGTAGTTCTGGCAGGGTGTGCGGGGAATTCGGATGGTAGCTCGGCAGACGGGAGCGGCGGAAACGGCGACGGCACGCCAACGCCGACGGCGACACCCGACGACAGCCCGACGCTCGATACGCACCCGGCAGCGACCGGCCTGGAGGGGCAGCCGACGCTCGGGCCGGACCCGGCCGAGGCGCCCGCCGTCATCGTCGCCTACGAGGATCCATCCTGTCCCCGATGTGCGAGCTTCGAGACCGAGGTTGTCCCGCAGCTCCGGTCGGAGCACGTCGAGTCCGGCGATCTGTCGCTGGCCTTCCGGGGCTATCCGGTCGTCTACGAGTGGGGCCAGCCCGCGACCCGTGCGCTCGAGGCCGCCTACGACCGGAGCGCCGACGCCCACTGGGCGCTCGCGGAGCACTACTTCAGGAGTCAGGACGACTTCCGGTACGGTGACCTCTCGGAGGTGTACCCGAAAACCGAGAGGGTTCTCGACGAAGCGACCGACATCGACGGGAAGACAGTCGTCAGAGAGGCCGAAGACGGGGTCTACGACGATGCGGTCCAGACGGATCTCGACGCCGGACAGGCGGCCGGGGCCGGCCAGACCACCCCGCACCTGTTCCTGTTCCGTGACGGCGTCTATCAGACGAAAGCGTCCGGCTACGTCAGCGTCGACGTCATCACGAGCGCACTCCAGCTATGACGCCCTCACTCCCGACCCGGGCCGGCGACTGGCGGCTCCTCGGCCGGACGCTCCGGCTTGTTCTCTCGATCCCGGTCTACACCGTGCTGGCGCTCGTCGTCGCCCTCGTCGCACTCTCTCTTTTCGTCTTCTCCCAGAACGTCGCGTTGGTCTCCTTTGCCCTCTCCGGGCAGGTCGGGTTCAGTGACGGGCTCACCATCTTGCTCGAACTGTACCCGTTCGTCGGGGGCTCCTTTACCCCTCTCCAGGGGGTCGGGCTGGTGCTCGTGGCAGTCCTCGCCGGCGTCGACATCGCCTTCGTGACCTACCACCTCCGCGAACACGGCCTCTCGGTGAAGGAAAGCGGCGGCAGCGCGGCCGGCGTCGTACTCGGCGTCCTCGGCGCCGGCTGTGCGGCCTGTGGTTCTGCCATCCTGGTTGGTCTGCTCTCGCTTGTTGGCGCAACTGGCCTGCTCACCCTCCTCCCCTTCGAGGGGCTAGAGTTCACCGCTCTCGCAGTGGGCGTCCTCGTCCTGTCGATGTACTGGCTGGCCGACGGGATGCGTGGCGGTGAGATCCGGGGCTGTCCGGTCGACGTTGGGGGGTGAAATAAGCGTCCGCTGGCCGGCAAGCCCGCGAACTTAAACCGGATAGCGCCCTATCGAAAAGCGAGATGGTCGGTGAGCCCTCCTTCACCATCCCTGCCCGCCCCCGCCGCCGGTACCCCTACGAGGGAGGGGTCGCGTACGAGGGCGAGACGATATTCCGGCTCGAGCCGTCCCCCGAGCGGAGTACGACCCGACTCACCGACGCCATCGAGGAGGTTCTCGAAGCCGGGCCCTACCGGTACGGCGACTTCCTCGAGTTGCCGATGCCGCTGTATCTCGTCCGCGACGACGAGACCGGGGACGTCTTCCGCGTCTCCGTTCGCGACGGGACAGCCCGGTTGCACGTCCTCCCTGAAACCGGGTCCCCGGGTCTCCGGGCGATGTACGACCGTCTCGACGACCGGACCGACGTCGACTGGCGGGTCGAGTGTCGGACGGACACGTAGGGAGCGATCCGGGATCTTATATACCAAAGTGCGGCCATCCCGGCCCGTGACCTGACGAGTTGCCGCGGAGCGGTTCGCCGTCGTGTGGAGCGCCGCTTCGCGGTTCCAAGCCCCGACGGACGTCCCGGCGGCGCTCCACCTGTTCGCCCTGGAACCCAAAACCGTCTTACCGGCCTGCCGCCATATTGGGGCCATGACTGTCTCCCGCGAAGTCGAACTGGAGGGGCACATCATCGACTCGGGGATGATGCAAGCCTGCTTTGGCATCATCATGGATATGGGCGGCTCCTTCCAGGTCGAGGAGTTCGACATCGGCCGCCACAAGACCGCCGAATCCTACGCCCGTCTCGTCGTCGAGGCGGACGATCCCGACCACCTCCAGTCTATCGTTCACGAGCTCCACCAGAACGGCGTCAATCCCTCCGACCCGAACGACGTCACTCTTGAACCCGCCCCCGCCGACCAGGTCGTCCCCACCGGGTTCTACTCGACGACGAACCATCCGACCGACGTTCGCGTCGACGGCGAGTGGATCCCCGTCGAGGACATCGAGATGGACTGTGCGGTCACCGTCGAGTACACCGAGACCGGCCCGCGGGCGGCCACGGAAGTCCTCAACGCCATCGAAGAGGGGGATCTGGTCGTCACCGGCGAATCCGGCATCCGTGTCAAGCCCCCAGAGCGCCCCCGGGGCAGGGAGGGTGCCTTCGGCTTCATGCAGGGCGGCGTCTCATCCGAACGCCCCTCGGAGACGACCATCGCCAACATCGCCGAGGCGATCGAGGAAACCAGCCGCGATGGTGGGGAGATACTGGCCGTCTGTGGGCCGGCGCTCATCCACTCGGGCGCTCGCGAGGACCTCGCGCGACTGGTCCGGGAGGGATACATCGACATGCTCTCTATTGGCAACGGCTTCGCAGTCCACGACCTCGAGCGGGACCTCTACGGAACCTCGCTCGGCATGGATACCGAGACCCTCGACCATCCGCGCGAGGGCCACAAACACCACATCTACACCATCAGCGAGATCATCCGTGCGGGTGGCATCGATGCGGCCGTCGAGGACGGCATCGTCGACTCCGGCGTGATGTACGAGTGCGTCGCGAACGACGTCCCCTACGTCATCGCGGGGTCGATTCGCGACGACGGCCCCCTGCCCGAGACGATCACCGACGCCATCGAGGCCCAGAACGCCATCCGCGAGCAGGCCCACGAGGCAGACCTCGTGCTCATGCTGTCGACGCTCCTTCACTCGGTCGCCGTCGGGAACTGTCTCCCGTCGACGACCCGCACCGTCTGCGTCGACATCAACCCCGCGACAGTCACCCAGCTACTCGATCGTGGCAGCGCTCAGGCCGCCGGGATGGTCACCGACATCGGTACCTTCGTCCCTATCCTCGCCGAACACCTGTTCGACGAGCGGTGAACCAGCCCTAGACGCCCTCGATCGTCTCCCGGTAGGCGTGGATGTGATCGAGCGCGTCGTCGATGGCGACGGCGACCTCGTCGCCCCCAGAGGTCTGTGCGTCGTCGAGCTTGGCCTCGATGCGCGCGAGCCGGCCGTGGTCAGGTCCGTGGTCGGCCTCGGCCAGCCGGTTCAGCTGGCCCGCGAGATCGGCAAGCGTCTCCCGGGTGTCCGCGTCGGTCGCAACCTCGGCCGCAGCTTCGAGTCGGTCCCCTGCACTTGCGAGTTCGTCCCGTGTCATACCCGGAGGATGTGTGACCACTGAAAAAACCGTTACGGTCACTCCGAGACTATGGGAACGCACCGGACCGTCCGGTCGGCCTCGAGCAGGAGGTTCTGTGCCGTACTGCCAAAGACCATCTTGCCGACCGGCGTGCGCTTGCGTATCCCGATGACGTACTCGTCGGCGTCCCAGTTCTCGGCGGCCTCGAGGAGGTCCTCGATCGGGTGATTCCCCCGCACGAACTGGTTTCGCTTGACCGATCCGGCGGCCCCCGACGCGTCCTCGAGGATGTCGAGTGCTTCCTCCCCGTCGCGGACGTCATCGGCTGTCGTCTTGTCGCCGCCGACGTGTGAGTTTATGATGTAGACGTCATCCTCCTCGTCGACCGTCTCCGCGAGATACTCCGCTATTCGTTCGCTCGCATCCTGGCCGTCTGTGCCTACGAGCAGGCGAGTCATGTTCCGAGATTCGCCTGCACCCTGTATAAAACCACCCTATCGGGTGGACGCGCACACACTGCCGGCCGGTCGTGCCCAATCCATTAGGTATAGAACTTACACAAGGCTGGGCCCTACATATACAGTGTGAGAAAGTCCCAGCTCAAGCGGGGCAAGGCCATCCACCGGGAAACCGGCGGGACGTTCTACTATGCGACCCGCCTGTTTCCGGAGCGGATTCGGCTGCCAACCTATGCCCTCTATGGCTTCTTCCGCGTCGCCGACGAAGTGGTCGACGGCGACCACGGTCTGTCGCCCGAGGAACAGCGCCGCCGCCTGGAACACATCCGCAATGCTGCCCTCGGCGAGGCCAGGGCCGAAGAGCCCGTGGTCGATGCCTTCAGCGACATCCGCCGTCAGCACGACATCGACACCGAGGAGGTCGACGCGTTCATCGACGCGATGATCGCGGACATCGACACCGATCGCTACGAAACCTACGACGATCTCGCTGACTACATACACGGGTCCGCTGCGGCAGTCGGGCACATGATGCTGTCGCTGATGGATCCCGACGACCCCGAGGCAGCCCGCCGCCACGCCGGTGCTCTCGGCGAGGGGTTCCAGCTGACGAATTTCGTCCGCGACGTCCGCGAGGACATCCGCGACCTTGACCGCGTGTACCTCCCGCTTGAGACGCTCCGTGCAAACGGCGTCACCGTCGACCAGCTCCGGCAGGAGGAGTGTACACCCGGACTCCGGCGTGCGGTCAGGGCAGAACTGCTGCGCGCCGAGGAGCTGTACCGCCAGGGTGTGGCTGGCATCGAGTATCTGCCCGAGGATTGCCAGTTCCCCGTGCTGCTCGCGTCAACCCTGTACGCCGAGCACCACCGGCTCATCCGGAGCCTGGAGTACGACGTCCTCTCACAGCGGCCGACGCTGTCGACCCCCCGGAAGCTCTCTGTCGTCGCAAAGACGTGGTGGAACTGGCGTCGCTTCGAGGACCCCGTGACCGTCTTCCGGCGGGTCAGCCCCATTCCCGAAGCGGAATCGACGTCGACCGACGAGCACGCGCACGTCCCTTCCCCCGAGTAGCGGTCCGTTCCAGTCACCCCGTCTGACGGCCGGGAACCCGGTGCAGAACGGAGAAGTCGAAGCGATCCAGACACAGGAGACCGGCGACAAACAGCAGAGCGATAGCGACCGGTATCCAGGCCCGGTAGAAGAGGTTGATCGCACCCCACAGCAACACGAAGCTCACCAGGTCGTCGAGGACGAACGGGCACGATCGGACGCGGTCTACGAGGTCCCGGCGGTCGAACGCGATGTCGACAAGCACCGTCGCGACCGTCGCACTCAGCACCCAGCCCGCGTAGTTCAGCCACGGCACACCGTAGTAGCTCCCCGCTCCGTAGGCCCAGAACCCCAGCGCGACGGCCGCCGGATCGAGCACGAGGTCGACGGCGATGACGGCCCCGACGACGACCGGGACCCGGACGAGGACCGACTTGGCGCGCTTGCCGAGCAGGAGCAGACAGAGGAGGTAGCTGTTCAACACGAGGGGCACGAAGAAGGCAGGTAACCCGAGCGGGATGGTCTCGAACAGCATCGGGCCGAGCGGGACCTCGTAGGCGAACTCGCCGTAGGGGAGTCCGGTCGTGGCGCCGACGTACTCGATTCCGTAAGCGTATCCGGCGAGCGCCAGCAACGCGAGCGCCGCTCGCCGGCCGATCAGCGGGATCAGCCCGGCAACCAGCGGCAGCCGCATCACCAGGACCCCGGTGAGGACGAGGTACGGGTTGAACGCCAGGATTGCCGGGAGCAGCCCCTCGGCGCTGGCGACGAGGAGGACAGCCCCGACGATGGGGAACACCACCGCGATTGTGAAGCGGTTACGGTCGACGAGTGCATCGAGGCGGCGTTCGAGGTGGCGGCGGTTCCAGCCCCCAACTCCAGCTGTCTCAGCCATACGTAATCACCCAGATGCCGCCGAGGGTGAGAAGCATTCCTGCGAGCGTGTTGACGACGGGGAACCACCAGTACGCCCGGTCGATGTCGACGTCGGCCGCGCGGATACCGCCGACGAACACCGGGTAGCCGGCGAAGATCGCCCCGAGGAAGGGATGGAGCAGGGCCATCACAGCCGCCGCCGCGAGCCAGGTGCCGGCACAGTAGGCAAGGGCGCCGCGCTCCCCGAGGGCCGTCGCGGTGGTCCGGATGCCGGCCTTGCGGTCGGGTTCGATGTCGGGTATCGCCGAGAAGGTGTGCATCGCCATCGTCCAGAGCCAGCCGCCGGCGACCGCGAGGAGCGGCGGGAGGGTACCGGCGACCGCAGCGTAGGCGACGACCCCAGGGAGGACGTACAGCCCGTTCGACAGCGAGTCGAACAGCGGCGTCGTCTTCAGCCGCAACGGCGGGGCACTATACTGGGTTCCGAGCGCGTAGAACCCGACGAGCGCGTAGATACCCTCCCTCGGGAGGAAGGGGACGAGGAAGATTCCCATCGCCGTCGCGAGGTAGACGAACATCACCACGACGCCCTCGCCCTCGTAGCGGACCTCGCGGCCGTCTTCGTCCTTTTTCGGGTTGTGCTCGTCGACGTCGGCGTCGAAGACGTCGTTGACGCCGTACAGGAAGAGATTCGCCGGCACGAGGAAGTACAGGAAGGCGATGACTGCGGGGAGCGAGAAGAACTCCACCGGCGAGTCGGCCGCGTAGACGACACCGACGACGACGGGGCCGGCGAGGTACAGCCAGAAGCGCGGGCGGGACATCCAGAACAGGTAGCCCACGAGTGACTGCTCGGAGGGGGCAAGCGCCGCGAGTCTCTCCGTGACCTCGCTCATTGAGTTCTATCCCTGCTCGTCGACGAGTGCGCTGGCGGCGTGTTGGCCGCTGATGAGACACATCGGGACGCCGATGCCAGGTGTGGTGAAGGCCCCCGTGAAGTAGAGTCCGTCGACGGCCGACGAGCGGTTCGGCGGGCGCAACAGCGACGTCTGCCGGAGCGTGTGGGCCAGGCCCAGCGCTGTCCCCTCGGTCGCGTTGTACCGCTCCCCGAAATCCGAGACGCTGAACTGCTCCTCGACGACGATGCGGTCGCGGAGGTCGACGCCGGTGTTGTCGGCGATGTCTGCGAGGATCTGGTCGCGGTACGACTCCCGGACTGACTCGCCGTCGTGCAGGCCCGGTGCGACGGGGACGAGCACGAAGAGGTTGCTGTGTCCCTCGGGGGCGACGCTGTCGTCGGTCTGGGAGGGGACACAGACGTAGTAGGCCGGGTCGGCCGGCCAGGCGGGATCTTCGAAGATCTGCTCGAAGTGGGGGTCCCAGTCCTCGGGCAACACGAGCGTGTGGTGGGCCAGCGGGTCGACGTCGCCCTCGACGCCCATGTAGATGAGAAACGCCGAGGGTGCGTACGTGCGACTCTCCCAGTAGTCGTCGTCGTACTGGCGCTCGTGGTCGGGCAGCAGTTTCTGCTCGACGTGGGCGTAGTCGGCGTTGCACACCACGTGGTCGGGGTGGTACGTCCGTTCGGCAGTCTCGACGAGAAACCCCTCCTTGCGGCGTGTGATCTCGGAGACTTCCCGCCCCGTCTCGTAGGTGACGCCGAGCTCCGACCCAAGGTCGACGATCCCGTCGACGACGCTGCCCATGCCGCCGTCGGGGTAGTAGACCCCGAGGTTGAAGTCGACGTGGCTCATGATGTTGTAGAGTGCGGGCGTGTTGTTTGGCGCACCCCCGAGGAAGACCAGCGTGTACTGCATGATCTGCTGGAGCTTCGGATTGTCGAAGTAGTCCTCGACGTGACTCTGCATCGACCCTACCAGCTTCAGGCCGACCGGGGCCGCCCGCATCACGTCGAGGTCGATCCAGTCGCGGGGGCGCGTGCGGTCCTCGTAGACGAAGTTCGCCATCGCCGTCTCGTAGTGGTGCTCGCTGGTGTCGAGGTACTCATCGAAGGCCTCGCCCGCACCCGTCTCGTAGGACTCGAAGAGGTCGCGCATGTACGCGCGGTCACCGCGAGCCTCACACTGGTCGCCGTCCTTGAAGAAGATGCGGTAGTGCGGGTCGAGCTGTTCGAGGTCGTAGAAGTCGGCGGGTTCCTGGCCGAAGTGACCAAAGAAGCGCTCGAAGACGTCGGGCATCATGTACCACGAGGGGCCCATGTCGAAGCGAAAGCCCTCGGCGTGGAGCCGGCTCGCGCGGCCACCGAGCTGGTCGTTTTTTTCCACGACGCGCACGTCGAGGCCGGCGTCGGCGAGGTAACACGCCGCAGAGAGCCCGCCGATGCCGGCGCCGACGACCGTCACGCTCGACTCTGAAAGCTGTGTCATTATGTCCCCATACTCCGTCGAGTCTGATAAGCCCGCCTCCAAACAGATGAGGTACGCTCATCGCCCGAACTTCCGACGGACTCGCTACCCTCGTCCGTCGACGTTTGGCCTACCGGCCGAACTTCCGCCACTTCACGGTGTTCGTGGCGTCATTCGGGCTATCGCCCGAATCTCCGCTGGCGCTGCTGGTAATCCCTGAGCGCTCGGAGGTAGTCCCGCCGACGGAAGTTCTGCCAGTTCACGTCCGTGAAGTACAGCTCGGAGTAGACGGACTGCCAGATCATGAAATCCGACAGCCGCTCGGCCCCGGTCTTGACGACCAGGTCGGGATCAGTCGGGAAGACGAGCCGGTCCTCGATGTCGGCTTCGGATATCTCAGACGGATCGATATCCCCCGATGCGACGTCCCCGGCGACGTCCCGGACGGCAGCTGCGAACTCCCCCTTGCCGCCGAGGCCGATGCTCATCTGGACGGGCGCGTCGGCGCGCTCGTGGTCTCCCGGACCGCGAACGTCGATCTCCACGGGTGCCTCGAGGGATTCGAGTTCGGACCGCAGGACAGGGGCAGCCTCCTCGTCGAGAACACTCACGTACACGACCACCCGATCGGCGTCGAACTCGAAGGCCCACCGCAGGGTGTCCGCGAGCGTCTCGTACCCTCCCGCGTCGAGCAGGTCCCGTTCGGTGATGACGACCGCTACCGTCTCCGGGAGGTCGGCGTCGCTCAGGCGGAGACGGGCGGCGAGATAGGTGTCGTACAGACCCACACGGGCGGTTCTCGGGGCGGCGTCTAAACGAGTTCGGTCCCGTCTCCGACCAGCGAAACCGATGCGTGTGCATCTAACACGGACAACGAACAGTATAAGGCGACGGGGCTACAGCCGCCGGATAGTGGTAGACAGAGTCCGGCGGTCGGTTGCGTTCGCGCTTGTCGGCACGCTCGCGGTCGCAGTCCCGGCGCTGGGCCGTGCCGAGGACCCGGCCTACGCGACCGTCGCCGCGGCCGGGCCCTTCCTCGCCGTCGCAGCCGTCGCGCTCACCCTCGACGCCGGGAACGTGTTCTTCGAGCTGTTCGCGCGCCCGGGCGATCGCAGGGACGGCAAGCTCTACGGCCTCGCGGGCTTTGCACTCGCCGCCGCGGGGCTCTCGATTCTCACAGTCGAGTTCGGGCTGCCGGCGCATGCCTACGTCGGGACGGTCCTGCTCGTGGCCTACGGCAACCTCGGTGGCCAGCTCGCCCGGGTCGCGAACGCCGATCCGTTCTTTGCCACCGCCGGGTTCGTCGTCGGTGGCTTTCTCGCGGCGACCGCGGGCCAGATCGTCGCGACCGGGGCCATCGGCGCACCGGTTGCCCTCCCCGATGTCGTCTTCCTCGCGGCCAGCGGCGCCCTGCTGGGTGCACTCCTCCGCGAGATGCTCTTCCGGCGCGACGATCCGCTTGTCATGGCCGTGATCGCCATCCTGCTGTGGCTGTTCGCCACACTTCCAGTCGGAATTACGACGACGCGGATTGCAGTCGCGCTCGGCGTGACTGTCGTCCTCGGGTACGTCTCCTACGTGCTGGAGACAGCCTCTATCGCGGGTATGCTGACTGGCGTCCTGCTGGGTCTGCTGACGATCGTCCTCGGGGACTTCGGATGGTTCGCGATGCTCGTCGCCTTCTTCGGCATCGGCGGCCTCGCCGCCAAGTACCGCTACGACGAAAAGAAGCGCCGGGGCATCGCCGAGGAAAATGAGGGTGCCCGCGGTTCGGGCAATGTCCTCGCGAACTCGCTGGTTGCGCTGGTTGCGGTACTCGGCGCGGCCGCGAGCCCTGATCTCGGCGTCCCGGTCCGTGCGTTTCTGTTTGCCTTCGCCAGCGCCGTCAGTGCCGCGCTGGCAGACACGCTGTCGAGCGAGATCGGTGGCCTCTACGACCGTCCCCGGCTCATCACGACCCTCAAGGTGGTTGATCCCGGCACCGACGGCGCGGTGACCTGGCAGGGCGAACTCGCCGGGATCGCAGGTGCTTTGATCGTCGCCGTCATCGGCTTTCTCGCCTTCGGCGGCCTCGGGGCTGCCGGCGCCGCCGTCGTCGTCGCGGCTGGCGTCGCGGGCATGACGGCCGACAGCTTCCTCGGCGCGACGATCGAGGGCTGGCTGTGTGGCAACCAGGGCATCAACTTCCTGGCGACGCTCGTCGCCGCACTGATCGGGGCCGCCCTCGCCGTCACGCTGGGGTTGACGTCGGCCCCACTATGACGGTGCGCGAGGGCGTCCCCGCGGACCTGCCCCGACTCCGGGAGATCCAGACAACGGCGCTGGCCGAACCCTGGCCGGCGTTGCTGGAGACGGCCGTCGACGGCCCGCCGCCGCTGTACGTCGTCGCCGACGGTCCCGTCGTGGGCTACGCCATCGTCGTGCCCGACGGCGGGACAGTCGCGTACGTCCCGGAGTTCGCAATTCACCCGGACGCGCAGCGTGAGGGGTGTGGCTCCCGGCTGCTACGATACCTCCGGACGGAACTCGCCGCTGCCGGATACGAGCAACTCCGGGTGACCGTCCGTGTCAGCGACGACGGTGCCAGGGAGTTCTATGTTGTCCACGGCTTCGAGCGCCTCGAACGGATCGACGACCACTTCGAGGGCTGCGACGGGTTCCTGCTCGCACTCGCCCTCGACGGTCCGGGTGAGTAGCCGTGCTGACGGCCGACAAGGGCCGCGAGGAGCCGGACGTCAGTCCGGAGACGAGCGGCCCGGACACCGCGGACACTCCTTCGAATACTGGCGGGCGAAAATCCACCAGGATTTTCGTCCGACAGTATCAGAATGCGGTCGCAGTCCGGACGCGAACGCTCGTGGGCTGTTTGACGTACTCGCCGTCGCTCCGGGCGACGACCTGTCCCACACCGCGCTGGGCCGCGACATCGAGAATCCGCTGGCTCAACTCCCCGTCGAGGACGATCGCGCGCGGCGTCTCCTCGACGCTCTCGATCGCGTCGAAGGCGCCGTCGGCCTCGTCCTCGTCGATCACGCCACACTCCTCGTCGAGCAGCCGCACGCGGCCGCTCCCGCCGTTGATGACCGCCTCAACGTGACCGGCGAGTGTCTGGGGAGGCGTCGAGCCGTTCTCCATCGCTTCGGTGCCGGCGACCTGTGACTCCTCGTCCGGTTCGGCCTCCGGCGTCGGCGCCCCCTCGATCTCGGCCGTGTCCTGGTTGTCGAGTGCCGCCCCGCCGTCGGCGTCGATCCGGTCGGCCTCGGCGGTGGCTTCCTCGCCAATCGCCGCCTGTGGGGACCGCTCCCCGGCCACGTCGTCGTAGGGGGTCTTCTCGCGGAGGGCAGCCAGCATCTCGTCCCGCGAGAGGTCCTCGACGGACTGCCCTGCCGGAGCGAACGCGACGGAGTCGACGCTCCCGACCTGTGCGAGCTCCTTGAGGATCAGGTCCCCGCCGCGGTCGCCGTCGAGAAAGGCCGTGACCGTCCGATCGCGCGTCAGTTCTGCGACCGCGTCGGGCACGTTCGTCCCCTCGACAGCGATGGCGTTTTTGATGCCGTACTGGAGGAGCTGGAGGACGTCTGCCCGCCCCTCGACGACGATGATGGCGTCGCTCTCCTCGACGCGCGGGCCAGCTGGCAGGCCCTCGAATTCGGTGATGTCCTCGACGCGGACGTTCTGACGGACCTCCGCGACGAGTTCGCGGCTGGACAGGGTCGCCTCCTCGAACTCCGCGAGCAACTCCGTCGCGCGCCTGACGACCTCGCGGCGCTTGGCTGCGCGGGCGTCTTCGAGCTCCCGGACCTCGAACTCGGCGCGACAGGGGCCGATCCGGTCTATCGTCTCCAGGGCCGCCGCGAGGACGGCTGTCTCCACCCGGTCGAGGCCGCTGGCGATGGTGACGGCCCCGTACGAGCGGCCGGCCTCCGACTCGATCTCGACGTCGATGCGCCCGACCTTCGAGGACTCCTGAAGATCACGGAGGTCGAGGCCCTCCCCGAGCAACCCCTCGGTCTGCCCGAAGATGGCGCCGACGACGTCACTCCGCTCGACCACCCCGCTTGCGCGGATGTCTGCGTGTATGAGGTATTTGGCTGAATCCTGCATGATGAATCCGCCCCTGTTCGGGACGCGTGAATCGTGATGGTGCCATGAGGTGTCTCATGGACGACTTTGTGTTAAGCTGTCTGACGGCAAATACCTGACGACACGGGCCATATTCCGCGGCTGTCCCCGACAGCGCCCGTTCGCTCCGATTCCGACCGGGTGGATGTCAGCCGTGCGGCTCGAGCTTATGAATAAAAATATTCTTCAGTAACTATTTTCGATTGCTATCGACACATCTATTTAGGAACCATAGATTATATCGTCTAAGGATGTCCGTATCGTACGAGACATTTGTCTGGAGCATCGTTGCCCTGGGGCTCGTCGCGCTGGCAGTGCCGTGGTTCCTGTGGGGGTCCAGCCAGGTCGTGGCCGGCCTCCCCGTCTGGATCTGGTGGCACGTCGGGTGGATGGGCCTGACATCGGTCGTCTTCTACGTCTTCACGCGGACGGCGTGGGGCGTCGGCGTCGAACCACGGGGTGATGTCGATGGCTGAGACGGCTCTCCAGCTTGGCATCGTCGTCGCGTACCTCCTGGTCGCGCTCGGCGTTGGCCTCCTCGCCTATCGCCTGACCGACCGGACTGCCGAGGACTACTTCCTCGCGAGCCGGACCTTCGGGACCGTTGTCCTCCTCTTTACGACCTTCGCGACGCTACTGTCGGCGTTTACCTTCTTCGGTGGGCCGACTGTCGCCTTCCAGTTCGGCCCAGAGTGGATTCTCGTGATGGGGCTGATGGACGGCGTCCTCTTCGGGATTCTGTGGTACGTCATCGGCTACCGGCAGTGGCTCGTCGGCCGGATCCACGGCTACGTCACGCTGGGTGAGATGCTCGGCGACCGCTTCGGGTCGCGGGGCCTGCGCGTGCTCGTCGCCGGCATCAGCCTCTTCTGGCTCGTCCCGTACGTGATGCTCCAGCAGCAAGGCGCCGGGACGGCACTCGCCGCACTGACCGACGGCGCGGTCCCCTACTGGGTGGGTGCCGGCGGCATCACGCTGTTCATGATCGTCTACGTCACCCTCTCGGGGATGCGTGGCGTCGCCTGGACCGACACGATCCAGGGAATTTTCATGCTCGGGATGGTCTGGCTGGCGGTCGCCTGGGTGCTGATCGCGGTCGGCGGCCCCGCGGCCGCGACAGGACTTCTGGCCGAGAACGCCCCCGACCACCTCTCGCTCGGCGGCGGCATCTACTCGCCGGCGTACGTCCTCTCGACGGCGATCAGCATCGCCTTCGGCGTGACGATGTTCCCGCAGGTCAACCAGCGCTTCTTCGTCGCGAAGTCCTCGGCCGTCCTCAAGCGGACCTTCACGCTGTGGCCCGTGCTGGTTCTCCTGCTTTTCGTGCCGGCGTTCATGCTCGGATCGTGGGCGGCTGGATTCGGGATTGCGCCCAACGCCAACGGGCGCATCCTCCCGCCGCTCCTGTCGGCATACACGCCCGGGTGGTTCGCCGCGCTCGTCATCGCCGGCGCGATGGCGGCGATGATGTCCTCCAGCGACTCGATGCTCCTCTCGGGGTCGTCCTATCTCACACGCGACGTCTACCGGCAACTCGCCGGGGAGGGGACCGAACGCCGGGAAGCCTCGCTCGGGCGGATTGCCGTCGTCGTCATCGCGCTGGTTTCCTTCGTTGCGAGCCTGTTCCGGCCCGGCACGCTCGTCCAGATCGGCGATACCGCGTTCGGCGGCTTCGCCCAGCTGGCTTTGCCGGTTGCAGTTGCGCTCTACTGGCAGGGGACGACCCGCGACGGGATGCTCGCCGGCGTCGGCGGCAGCCAGGCGTTCTATCTCGCCAGCGTGTTCGTCCCGGTCGTCCCGTCGACGTACGTCCTGCCCTTCGCGCCCGGTCTGGGCGGCTGGTCCGCGTCGGTCGTCGGGATGGCACTCGGGCTGGTCCTGACCGTCGGCGCCTCGGCTCTCACCTCACCCACGCCCGCCGAGGACGCGTCCGTCTACGAGGGGCTCTCGGCGGACTGATACTATACCGGTCGACGTAAGCCCTGATATTTTCAGCCGGGAACGTCCGGCTGAGAAGTATCAAAAGTTACGTCGACCGGTATAACGGCTATGAGCCCGGGCGGCCAATCTACAGCGACGGGTTGTCACCGGCCGGCTGGAAGCCGGATCACGACGGTGCTCCCGTCCGAGTCATCCGTGTCGAAGTCGATTTCCCCATCGGAGGCGTCGACGACCCACCGGACCAGCCACAGACCCAGCCCGTTCGTGTGATTGAGGGCCGTCTCCCGCCCGCGATCGAGTACCTCGAGTTGCTCCTCGGGGATTCCGGGGCCGTTATCCCGGATCCAAATGCACACCGTCCCGCACTCGCCGCCGTCGGCCTGCAGCCCAGCGTCCGGCGCCGAGACGCTGACAGCGACCCGGGGGCTGTCCGCGTCGTTGTGTTCCGCGGCGTTCTCGAGGACTTCCCCAAGGGCCGTCTCGATCGCCAGGGGCGCACGGATATCGACCGACCCGGGAACCTCGGTCTCGAACTCGACGGCCGGGTACTCGTCGCGAATCTCACCTGTCTTCTCCTGGATGATCGCCCCGACATCGACAGTTCTGTCCTCGATCGGTGCCCGCTTCATCAGCTGTTTGAGCCGTCGTGCCTGGTCGCTCACGGCCTGGAGGTCGGCGGCCTGCGAGTAGATCGTCTCCGCGGCCCGGTCCGGGTCTCGCTCCCCGGCCTGGATGAGCGATGCGTTCCCCTGGATGACGTTTATCGAGTTCCGGATGTCGTGTCGCAGGACGCGGTTCAGGATCGACAGGCGGTCGCTCAACGTCTGCGCCCGGTCGCGTTCCCGCTG
>JAZKRS010000003.1:0-73158 GCA_036626435.1 Haloarculaceae archaeon
AGCCCCACAAGAGCCTGGGCATGAAAGGCTCCGTCGTCGTCGGCGAGGACTACCCGAGCGTCGGCGGTGGTGGTGACGGTGGCGGCGGCGGTGCCGGCCCGGGTGACCTCCCGGAGAGCGCACAGACACTCGGCGTCGCCACCATGTTCGTCTTCGTCGCGACGCTGGGCCTTGGGTACGTTTTCGTCAAGTACGGCGGGGACTACAGTGGCGTCGAGTAACCGGGCAAGCGGCGCGGAGTAGGGTCAGTCGTCGGCCGTCTGCAGGGGCTCCTCGTCGGCCTGTACCTCCCACAGCCCCGCGTACTCGCCGCCCCGGGCCAGCAGCTCATCGTGGACACCAGACTCGATTATCTCGCCGTCGTCCATGACGACGATGCGGTCGGCGTCCCGGATGGTCGAGAGCCTGTGGGCGATGACGAAGGCCGTCCGGTCCTCGATGAGGCGGTCGAGGCTCTCCTGGATGAGTTCCTCCGTCTCCGTGTCGACATCGGAGGTGGCCTCGTCGAAGACGATGATCGCCGGGTCGTTGAGCAGCGCCCGGGCGATAGCGAGGCGCTGGCGCTGGCCGCCCGACAGCTTCACGCCGCGCTCGCCGATCAGGGTGTCGTACCCCTCCGGGAGGTCGCTGATGAACTCGTGGGCCTCTGCGGCCGTCGCCGCCTCGACGACGCGGTCGCGGGCGCTCGTGTCCCCGTCCCACTCCGCGGCCAGGATCTCCCGGTCGCCGTAGGCGATGTTCTCGGCGACACTCCCCGAGAACAGGTACGGCGTCTGCTCGACTATGGCGATCGACTCGCGTAGCGCCCGGAGACTGTACTCCCGGACGTCTACATCGTCGACGCGGACCGCCCCCGAGTCGACGTCGTGAAACCGGGGGAGGAGCTTCAACAGCGTCGACTTGCCGGCGCCAGTCGGGCCGGCGAGACCGACCGTCGCGCCCGCGGGGACGGAAAGCGAGACGTCCCGGATCACCGGCTCGCGGTCGCCGTAGCCGAAGGTGACGTCCTCGAAGGCCACCTCGCCCGCGACGCGGCCGGGCTCGTTGGGGTCGTCGGGTTCGGTCACCGTCGGCTGCCTGCCGAGCAGGCCGAAGACGCGCTCGGCGCTGGATTTCGCGAGCTGGTACTTGTTCGCGGACTTGCCGACGCGGCGCATCGGCGAGTAGAGCCGCCGGAGATAGAGGAAAAAGAGGGCGAACGCGCCGGCCGACAGCGCACCCGGGTCCCCGCGGATGATGTCTGTCCCGCCGACGAACAACACGAGCACGAAGACGACGCCGGTCGTCAGGCGAAGCGTCGCGAAGAAGGCCCGGCGGATGCGCAGCGCCGCGACCTTCTCGTCGTGGTAGGCCTGGCTCTGGGCGGCGACGCGGTCGCGCTCGAACTCGTGGCGGTTGAACGCCTTGATGACCGCCGTCCCGCCGAGGTTGTTCTCGAGACGCGTGTTCAGGCGTGCGACAGTCTCGCGGATGGACTTGTAGCGCGGTTCGATCCAGGACAGAAAGAGCCCGCTCGCGAGCCCGATGACCGGAACCGGCGCAAGCGCGATCAGCGCGAGCTTCGGGGAGTACGTCCAGAGGACGACGGAGATGCCCCCGACCGTCGCGATGACGCGGATCATCTGCCGGAACTCGGTGTTGAGAAACTGCTCTAAGCGGTTGATGTCGCTGTTGAGAATCGACATCATGCCGCCGGTCTGGTGGTTGACAAAAAAATCCATCGAGAGGTGCTGGAGGTGGTCGTAGGTGTCGTTGCGCAGGTCACGCTGGACCTTCTGTGCGGTCGACTGGAGGAGATACCGCGAGGCAAATCGCGTCACCGACCGGACGAGGTAGGCCAGGACCGCGATGACGACGAGTCGCTCCAGCAGCACGATCCGGGCTACCTCGCCGGCGATTGCCTCGCCGGGCAGGAGGCCGACATCCGAGAGAAGCCCCGGGTCGCCGGACTGGAGGACGACCCGGTCGATAGCGGTGGCGACGATGATCGGCGGGACGAGCCGGGCAAACCGCGTGAGGAAGGACGCGAGGACGCCGGCAGTCAACCGGACCCAGTAGGGCCGGGCGTAGGCGAGCAGGCTCCGGATGGGATGGCCGTCGAGCGTCTCGCGGATGTCTTCGAATCCACCCTGGTCGTCTGCCATGGCCAGTATTGTGGTCACAGCCTGAAAACCGGCCCGCTTGCGGACGGGGCGACCTGACGGGCAACGCTCTTGTCACCCGCGTCCCCCAGACCGTGCATGGACCGCAACAGCGCCAAGCCGGACGTGTCGACGGTGCCCGGCGACGCCGCGAAACGGTGGGTGGAGTTCCACCACCAGTTCGCCGCGCCGAGCACCTACGTCTACGGATACGTCTGGGACCACAGCGAACCCGCCGCCGGCCCGTTCTGTACCGACATCGACGGCAACGTCCTCATGGACTTCACCGCCCACGTCGGCTCGATGCCGCTGGGGTACAACAACCCGAAGATCCTCGACCCGCTCGCGGAGTTCGATCTCGTGGATCCACTGAAGATCGCCGGCCAGGACTTCTACGTCACCGGCGGCGGCCTCGACCCCGACATCCCCGGCCCGACGGGGCTGATGGACCGGCTGACGGACATCTCCAGTCACTACGGGATGGACACCGTCTTCCTCTCGAACACCGGCGCCGAGGCCGTCGAGAACGCGATCAAGGTCGCCTACGACCACACACGGGGCAAGTACGCGATCACCGCCGAGGGCGCCTTCCACGGGCGCACGCTCGGGACGCTCTCGCTGAACCGCTCGGAGGAGGTCTACCGCCGCCACTTCCCCGAGATTCCCAGCGTCGAGACGACGCCTTTCTGTACTGACCGGGGGTGTACGCCGGCCACCTGCGAGTGTGGCTTCTTCTTCGAGGACACCTCCTGGCTCCGGGAGATGCTCGCGGAGGGAACCGGCTGGGTCAACAACGAGGAAGTGGCGTACCTGATCCTGGAACCGATCCAGGGGGAGGGCGGATACCGCTTCCCGAGCGAGGCCTTCGCGGCAGAGGTCGGGGCGCTGTGCCGGGAGCACGATCTGACGCTCGTGGTCGACGAGGTGCAGTCCGGGGTCGGTCGGACCGGCGAGATGTGGGCCTCCGATCACTACGGGTTCACGCCCGACGTCATCGCGAGCGCGAAGGCGCTGCGGGTCGGCGCGACAATCGCGCGCAGGGGGGTGTTCCCGGAGGGGACCAGCAGGATCTCCTCGACGTGGGGTGCCGGCGACATCCTCGCCGCCGCGCAGGGGTCGCTCACGATCGACGCCATCCAGGAGTACGGCCTGCTGGAGAACGCCACGAGGCGGGGCCGGTCGATGAAAGAGCACCTGCGCGACGCCGACCTGCCCGGCGTCGTGGACGTCCGCGGCAAGGGGCTGATGCTCGCCGTGGAGTTCGACTCCGAGAACCGCCGGGAGGACGCCATCGCCGCGGCCCTCTCGCGTGGCCTGCTGACTGTCGGCTGCGGGCAGAAGACGATGCGCCTGCTCCCGCCGCTTGACGTGACCGAACGCGAGATCGAACTCGGCGCGAACCTGCTGGTCGAGTCCGTCGAGTCGGTTGCCTGACCCCTTCGCCGGGCGGCCCCGTCACCCGTCCTCTCTGTCGGCGGCCGGGACGTCGAACCCCTGGTAGGGCGTGGTGAACTCGTTGCGGATGAGGTCCTCGTCGTTGACCTCCAGCCCGAGTTCGTCGAGTTCCTCGCCGATTCGGTTGAGGTCGTTGCTGTCGGTGCCGACGATGCCGACGTGGACGTTCTCCTCGCCGGTCATCACCTCCCGGACGTCGACGACGCCCTCGACTTCGAGTGCCTTCCGTGCGAGTTCGCTTCGCTCCGGAATCGGAGCAGTACAGACGATGAGCGTGTGAAGCTGGGACCCGGCGGTCTCGAAGTCGACGCGGGCGTTGTACTCCGTGAGTATCCCCTCGTCCTCGAGGCGGTGGATGCGGTTCCTGACTGTGCTCGACGAGACACCCATCCGCTCGGCGATGTCGCTCGAAGACGTGTTGCGTGCATCCGCCTGGAGGCAGTAGACGATGTACTTGTCGAGGTCGTCGAGATTCCAGGTCATGCTCCACGTACCGGGACGATTCAAATAATTTGTCTGGTCTCGGCTCGATACTGGCAGAACTGACGAACCGTGATTATATATCACTATAGATAGTGAATCAGTAGAATCACCGGGCTGTTTATGGCGCTCCGTCGTCACCATTACGATAGCCATGGATATTCACCGGCGTCGGGACGGTCGGCAGAGGCTTGTCGCCGGGAACGCCCGGCACGACTGGACGGCGGTTTCGGATCGTGCCGGGGCGGACCGCGCGACTGCGGTCGCGGGAGAAAGGCGCGCGGGAGAGCCCGGGACAGACGAGTAGCATGGGCAAGGAACTCGAACGGGACCTCGGCCTCCCCTCGATAACGGCCATCAGCATCGGGGCGATGGTCGGCAGCGGCATCTTCATCCTGCCCGGACTGGCGATGAAGATGGCCGGCCCCGCGGTCATCCTGGCGTACCTCCTCGCGGCTCTGCTCGTGTTGCCGGCGGCGCTGAGCAAATCTGAGATGGCGACGGCCATGCCCGAGGCCGGGGGCACCTACCTCTACATCGAGCGCGGGATGGGGCCGCTTCTGGGGACGATCGCGGGCGTCGGTACCTGGTTCTCGCTGACCTTCAAGGGCGCCCTGGCACTGGTCGGTGGGGCGCCCTACCTGGTGCTCTTTTTCGACCTGCCGGTCGTGCCAGTCGCGCTCGCGGTGGCGGTCGTCCTCATCGTCGTCAACATCGTCGGCGTCAAGCAGACCGGGCGGATGCAGGTCGTCATCGTCGTCGTCATGCTGGCGGCGATGGTGTGGTTCATCCTCTTCGGGGCACCGGGTGTCCAGACGACCCGGTACGGCGGCTTCTTCGGGTCCGGGCTCGGCGGGTTGCTGGGCGCGACCGGGTTCGTCTACGTCTCCTATGCGGGCGTCACGAAGATCGCGAGCGTCGCCGAGGAGGTCGAGAACCCCGACCGGAACCTCCCGCTGGGGATGCTCGGGTCGCTGGCGATCACGACGCTGATCTACGTCGCCATCGTCGCTGTGATGGTTGGAGTCGCCCCGGCCGAGGACCTCATCGGCAGCGACGTGCCGATGGCGGTCGCGGCCAGGGAGGTGCTTGCCGGACCGGGCGTCATCGCGGTGGTCGCCGCGGCGCTTCTGGCGCTCATCAGCACCGCAAACGCCGGCATCCTCTCCTCGTCGCGGTATCCCTTCGCGATGAGCCGCGACGACCTGGCGCCGGACGTCTTCGAGGAGGTCAGTGACCGGTTCAACACCCCCGTCCAGGCCATCACGATAACGGGGGCCGTGTTGCTGTTTCTCGTCGCGTTCGTCCCGATCGCGAGCATCGCGAAGCTCGCCAGCGCGTTCAAGATCCTCGTGTTCGTCCTCGTCAACTTCGCGGTCATCGCCTTCCGGCAGGGCAACGTCGAGTCCTACGACCCGAGCTTCGAGACGCCGCTGTATCCCGTCCCACAGCTGTTCGGCATCGTCGGGGGGCTTGCCCTGTTGCCGTACATGGGCCTCGTGCCGATGGTCGGGGCGGTGGTGATCACCGCCGGCTCGATTGCGTGGTACTACTTCTTCGTTCTCCGGCGGGGCGGCGTCGACCGCGAGGGGGCCGCCACGGACGCTGTCCGGCGCAACCTCGGCCGCCGTATCGTCTCCGAAACCGAGACGCAGGTCGAACGGGACGACTACGAGGTTCTCGTCGCCGTCACCGAGGACACCGCCCCCGAGACCGAGCGGTCGCTGATCGACTTCGCGACCGCCATCGCTCGCAGCCGTGACGGGGGCGTCCGGGTCGCCCAGTTCGACGTGGTGCCCGACCAGACGCCGCTGGAACGGTCCGCGGAGATGCTGACCGAGGCCGACCAGGCCTTCGAGTCGCGGCTGATAGACCGGGCGACCGACACGGAGGTCCCCATCGTCTACGGGGAGGTCGTCAGCCACGACACGGGCCACGCAATCGTCAACTACGCGAAGGAGACGGGCGCCGACGCGCTGATCGTCGAGGGGAACGGTCGGAGCTTCCCGAGGTCCGTGCTGGGTGACGGCCTCGGCTGGATCGAGGAGCACGCCCCCTGTGACGTCATCGAGGTGTCGGACTACGATCACGGCGAGGTCGACTCCGTCGCCGTCGTGACCGACCGACAGCCCTACGACCCGGCGAAAGTCGCCATCGCCGGGGCCATCGCGTCCCAGACCGGGGCGACCGTCGACTTCTACTACCCCATCGAGGAGGACACCCCAGTCACCCAGCGCAACACGATCGACGACTACCTCTCGGATCTGACAGAGCTCTGTGAGGCACCTGTCCGGACCCACGTCGTCGAGGCCGGCGGAGGGAAGACAGCGATGGGGGCAGCCGTTTCGAGCGCCGATCTGGTCGTCGTGAGCGGGACACAGCACGGTCTCCGGGACCGCCTCTTCGGGCTGACCGACGGCGTTTCGGGTGACGCCGACTGCGGGACTGCCGTCGTCTACGGCGGGGAACGGCCGAGCCCGCTCCAGGAGAAGCTGGAAAACGCCCTGTTCTGAGTCGCCGCTTTCCAATCAACGATTTGAAAAAGGTGAACTACCCCTGCCTACTCACTCACCGCTGACGCGGTTCGGTCCGTGAGGCAGGGGCTTCCTGTTTCAACGACGCACTTTGCATCCACACCGGTGGACGACCCACCAGTCGCGGACGTAGGGAGCGCAGTCTCCGCAGGCGGTGATTCGGCCGTGCCCTGACCTATCTCTGCTGGTGAATGTTCAACTCCAAGTTTGGTGAGACCGCGGCGTTTGATCTCTAACGCGGCGTTGTGATCACGGTCTGTCTCGAACCCACACGACGGACAGGAGTGCTCACGGACCCAGAGTGGTTTCTCTGTCGAGCAGCCACAGTGTGAACACTGCTTCGTCGTGCCTTCTGGTGGAACTTCAACGACGCGGCAGCCGTTTTTCTTGCCGTGGCGTTTGAACGCTGCAATCAGCTTGCGCCACGACATCGCAGCCACATTCCGACTATTCCGCTCTTCCTCCATCATGCCGCGCACATTGAGGTCTTCGAGGAAGACAGCGTCATACTGAGTGGTGTATTCGTGGGCGAGTTTCTCCCGGTAGTCTTCCCGCCGGTTGGCGAGTCGCTTGTACGCTTTCGCCAGCGATCGTCGTGCTTTCTCCCAGTTGTTTGACTCGTGTTCTTTCCGTGAAAGGTCACGGTGCCGGCGCTCAATCCGTCTCCTGTCTTCTTCCTCGTCGAGCCGAGTGAACGACCTGTCTTCAGAGTCGTGGATGAGCGATGTGATGCCCAAATCGATCCCGACCGTGTCTTCTGGGTCGATATCTTCAATAGCTGGTGAATCCGGGTACTCAGGGTCGTAGTCGACGACGATGCTGACGGTCCATTCACCGGTTTGTTCACGCTTCAGGATGACCTGCGTGATCTCGCCGTCTTCAGGAAGTGGCCGGTGGGAGTTGAGGTGGAAGGCACCGATTTTGGAGAAGTTCACGATCGCGTGGGCAGTACGGTCCGTGTTACTATCCACGTCGAAACCGGACTGGTTGTACACGATGCTGCGGAACTCTCGTGGTGCTTTCCACTTCAGCCGGCCAACATCGTAGCCGCGGTCTTGGAGCGATTCAAGTACGCTCTCGCTTTGCTTGATGCGCCGGATCGCCATCTGCAAGCATTTTGAATACACGGTTTGCCAGTCGGGCCACCGGTTCTTCCACCCGCCAGTTCCGGTGAGTTTGTTCTGCATTGCCGTATACGACGGTTTGTCGGAGGCAGGCGCTGGCCGGTATTCTTGTGTGAGAGCGTGATTGTACACTTCTCGACAGGTTTGAATGGCGTCCCACGCAGCGGTTGCTACTGAGTCATCGTCTGGCGTTGCAGCGTACTTGAACGTCTCCTCAACCACTACCTATCTATCTGATTTCCGAGTACTTGAATGCTTGGAACATTCAGTTCTCGACGGCTGTATCCCCGCCCTACCCGCTCCCTTCAGTCGCTCCGTGAGGACGGGGACTTAGCCTGAAAAAGTTAAACCAGTTCGCGTCTCACCTATCAGACAATGGTGGACGTCGTTCCGATCGGTCGTGGAATACTGGTTCTGATGCGGTTTGCAGTCTTCGGGTTGACACTCGGGATCACGCTCATCAGCTTCCAGGCCTACCAGAAGCGCCCGTCAGAGCGTCTTCAGTACGCCTTCATCGGGTTCGCGTTCATCAGCATGGGAGTCGCAATCAGCAGCGTCATCACCCAGCTGGGGGCAGATGCCACCGAGAGTATCCGTATCTTCTTCGGAATGACCGAAACTATCCCCTTCATCATCGGATTCAGTATGCTCTATCTCTCGCTGTACCGGTGAGTCATCCCACCCTCCTCGCTTGTGCTTCCGCCGGAGCCCGAAGCCTGGCGCTCCGTGGGAGTGGGGCCTCCGTCTTGAGTTAGGTGACCGGTTCCCCGCATCTTCGCTTAGGAGACCTGAAACCTGGATCCGCAGAGAGAAGTCGCGTCGTTTATGACCCCGCGGCACGATTAGAGTTTCAATGACCGACTCGACCGAAGTCGTCCGCCTGTTTGGGGGCCCGGGGAGCGGGAAGACGACGGCACTGCTCGACAGAGTTGAGGAGCTGATCGAGGATGGTGTCGACGTGCGGGACGTGCTGGTCGTCTCGTACACGCGGGCCGCCGCGGCGGAGATACGGGAGCGGCTGGCCGACCGACTCGACGAGTCACCGCGTTCCCTGCGTGGCAACGTCTGTACGATGCACGCGAAGGCCTACGATCTGCTCAATCTCTCGCGGGGCGACGTCGTGGGGGAGTCCGACAAGGAGGAGTTCTGTGACGACTTCGGCCTCGAATTCGAGGACGAGTACGAGGGGTCGCGGCGCCGGTCGGCGCGGTCGACTACCCTCGGAAACAAGGTCATCGCGACGAGCCAGTGGCTCCAGCGCACCCGCCGGGACGTCGCGGACTGGTACGACGTCCCCTTCAAGTGGACCGACGACGAGGTCCGCCTCCCCCCCGACATCGACCCGAAATCCCAGACTGGCAACAAGTACACCCCCACGTGGCCAACCGACGACGACCGGCTGGACATTCCGGAGGCCATCCGGGCCTGGCGCAGGTGGAAAGGCGACAACGGGCTGGTCGGCTTCGCCGACATGCTCGAACGCGTCAGACAGCGGTCCCTGCTCCCCAGCGTCGACTACCTGGTCATCGACGAGTTCCAGGACATCACGACGCTGCAGTACGACGTTTACACCGAGTGGCGCCCCCACATGAAGCGAGTCCTGATCGCCGGCGACGACGACCAGGTCGTCTACGCCTGGCAGGGCGCCGATCCGGACCTCCTGCTGGACGAGGACGTCGACGAGGACGTCGTCCTCCCCAACTCCTACCGGCTCCCCTCGCGCATCCTCAACGTCGTCAACCAGGAGGTGAGCCACATCGACAAGCGCCAGGAGAAGGACCTCGAACCCCGCAAGGAGGGCGGGTCCGTCGAAGCCGTCCAGCATCCCTCGATGCTCGATCTGGTCCGGAACGTCCGCTCGACGGTCGAGAAGGACGAAGACGGCACCGTGATGGTCCTGTTCCGCGCGCGCTACCAGATGTTCCAGTTCATGGACGAGTTCATCGACGAGGGCATCCCCTTCCAGTGTCTGACCGACCAGCGGATGTGGACCGACCGGCTCACCCAGTACATCGGGGCCATCGAGGCACTCCACGAGGACGAGCCGGTCACCGGCCTGGGGGCCCGCCGGCTCGCGGACATGCTCGCCGACTCCGCGTTCGGGACGGGCGAACGGGACGACTTCTTCGACACGCTCGACGAGCGCGAGGAGGAGGCCGGCGTCGACGATATCGCGAACATGGAGATCGAGCCCGCTCTCGTCCGCGAACACGCCCCCTTCGTCCCCGACCCGCGCTCGGCGGCGGACATGCTCCGGAAGGTGACGAACTTCCAGGAGCGGTCCGTCGAGGCCTACTTCCGGGGCGAGTACGGCGGCATGGACCGCGACCGCGTGCGTCTGGGCACGATCCACTCCGCGAAGGGCCGGGAGGCCGACCACGTCTTCGTCGCGACCGACCTCACCGAGAAGGTCGTCGAGCAGATCGCCGCGACTGTCGACCAGCAGGGCCGCGAGGTCCCCGGTGTCGACGAGTTCACCAAGCACACCGACCCGGTGCCGACGCTCACGGACAACGAACGGCGTGTCTTCTACGTCGGCATGTCGCGTGCCCGCGAACGGCTCGTCCTGCTGGAGAACCTGGTCGACGGCGCACCGACGCTCCCGGTCGAGGTCCTGCTCACCAACGAACCGACGGACATCGACCTTGAGGAACTCCTGGCCGCGGCCAAAGCCCCCCTCCCCGCACAGTAGCTACTCCTCGTCGGGCGTCTCGACGACGCGGCCGGCTACACGCTCGAGAACCATCGACGGGACGTCCGTCGGCGAGGTGACCGCTTCCTCGACGACGACGACCAGAACCGAGAGGGCGAGAAACCCGACGCCGAGCAGCGGGTCGCCTTCCGCGATACTGAACAGCCCGAAGGCGGCGACCGGGACGGCGACAACGACGCTCGCGGCGAGTTGTAGCGTGCCGACGATGCCCCGGGACATGTACTACGGTCCGGCTGGCAGACTCAAAAGCCCGTCGGGGGAGAGTATCGAAAGCGTTTGGCCGGCGTGGGGCCAAGCCGGGGTATGTTCACAGGCATTGTCGAGGAAACCGGCGAAGTACTTTCTGTCGAGACTGACGCGGGCGGCCGGCGGTTGCGAATCGGGACGAGCTTTGAGGGGCTGTCCGAGGGCCAGAGTATCAGCGTCAGCGGCGCCTGCCTGACCGTCGAGGACCACGGCGACGGGTGGTTCTCGCTGTTTCTCGCCGAGGAGACGGTCGCGCGGACCTATCTCGGGGAACTCGAAGCCGGCGACGCGGTCAATCTCGAACGCGCCCTGAGAGCCGACGGCCGCCTCGACGGTCACTTCGTGCAGGGTCACGTCGACGCGACCGGCGAGGTCGTCGACGTAGAACGGGTCGGCGAGGACTGGCGGTACACCTTCTCTGTCCCCGAGAGCCAGGCGGGCTACGTCGTCGAGAAGGGTTCGATCACCGTCGACGGGATCAGCCTCACCGTCGCCGACTGCGACGGGGGGACGTTCAGCGTCGCCATCGTGCCCGAAACCTACGAGCTGACGACTCTCTCGGCGAAGGCCGCCGGCGACCCCGTCCATCTGGAGGTCGACGTCATCGCGAAGTACGTCGAGAGCCTCGTCGACGAGCAGGCTATCGGGAATCTCGTCGGTGAGTGAGAGTCGGCTTCTCGATCCAGACGCCACGACCCGTCCGCGGACCGACACCTACATGCGCCCCCGCCGACCAGCCACGCGCATGTACGTCGGACGCTTCCTCGTTGTCGGCCCCGAAGTGGGCGCCTACCGCGTCTCGTCGCGCTCGTTTCCCAACCGCCGCGCACTCGACCGCGTCGGCACGATCACCGTCGGCCCGACCGCGGACGCACCGGAGACGGACAACCCGTACATCTCGTATAACTGCGTCCGCGTCACCGACCGCGGCGCGGTACTGGGCAACGGCTCGCACGTCGACCCCATCGCGGAGAAGCTCGAACTGGGCTATCCTGCACGGGATGCGGTTGCGGAGCCGCTGCTCGCGCTCGACTTCGAGAAGGACGACTACGACACGCCCCGCATCGCCGGCATCGTCGGCCTCGACGGCGATCCGACGACCCCCGGCGACCGGGGTGGCGACGAACCGGACGGCGAGTACGGCGCCGTCGTGGGTACCGTCCGCCGGGACGCCCTGCTCGTCGAGGCCGTCGACGGGCCGACGCTGGTGGCCACCTACGAGCGGGCGAGCCCGGAGCCGTTCCCGCTCGAGGCGGACGACGCCGCCGGCGCGGCCCGGGAGGTCTACGACCACGAGTTCGAACACGCCATCTGCGCGGCGGGCGTGGGGCTCACCTCGGATGGCTTCGAGACGGCGATAGTGAACGGGTAGCTCCCACCTGTTCTCGTCCGGGTATATACCGGTCGACGTAAGCCCTGATACTTTCAGCCTGGAATCCGGCTGAGAAGTATCAAAAGTTACGTCGACCGGTATAGCCATCAGTATCAGCACCACCGCTCGTACTGGTACACGCGGGCGGGGTTGTGGGGCCGTGGCTCGCGGTCGGTCCCGTCGTAGTGGCGGCGGTGTTGTCGGTACCCGATGGTCAACTCGCCCTCGGGATCGAATCCGCGGGGGAGGATCTCCCGGGCGCGGCGTTCGTTCCAGCCCGCGAGGTTCTCGAGCGTCGAAACGTCGTCGAGGTCCTCGGCGTCGAGGGCCCCGGAGGCGAGATCCAGCGCCTCGGCGCCGCGCTCGCCGCGAACCACGAACGTCGTTGCGCCATCGGGGCTCGCGACGTTGCCAGCCGAGATGTCAGCACCGCGGCCGGTGAAATCCGCACACTCCGCACACCCCGACAGGCCGGCGGCCTCGAAGGCCTCCACGTCAGTCGCAAGCAGTTGTTCCCCGCCCGTGCCGTAGGCAAACAGTGTGCCCTCGGCAACGTCCAGCCGATCGACGGCTCCGGGGTCGACGCCGCGTTCGACCAGCAGCGAAGCGAGCCGGTCGTGCTCGAAATTCCGGGTACAGAACAGCGCGATCGTCAGTGTGACGTCCGCGAGTTCCCCCTCCCGGCCGAATGACTGCAGGGCCGTCGCACCCTGGATCACGCAGGGTGTCCCGACAAGCGCGAGATCGGGATCTTCGAGGGCGGACTCGGCGAGGAGCCGGTCGAGTTCCCCCAGTTGCATCGTCTGGCTGAAGACGCTCCCAGCCGCTTCGATCAGTTCCTCGCGGCTCGTCGCGAGGGTCGCCTCACCCGCGAGGGGTTCGTCCTCGCGTTCCCGCGCGACGACAGCACCGTCAACCCCCCCGGCCTCGAGCAACCCGGCCAGCAGCGCGGTCACGGCACCGCCGTCCTGGCCAGCCCCGGTAATCGAGCCGTCTGCCGCCCGGACGGCATAGGTGCTGGCCGAGCGCTCGTGGTCCCGTTCGGCGACGGCGCGCTCGTACCGGAGGCCGCTGCGGGGACAGAAGTCCCAACAGCGCGAACAGCCGGTACACATCTTCACCAGTGTCGGCCGGCCGTCGATCTCGTCGACCCCAAGGGAACCCGACGGACAGGCCGCCACACAGCTCCCACACTGGATACACCGGTCGGCCTCGATGACAGCCTCGTCGAGGTCCCGGAACCGGACTTTCCCGGGTGGGTCGTTCGTGTCCTTTTGATCACGGGGATCGTCGCCGACGGTCGGCGGGCGCGGCAGGTAGTCGGCTCGCGGTTCCCCGGTCGATGTCGTGTCGCGTCGTGTCATGGTCAGTCGTCGGCCTCCGCGGATGCGGTCGTCGATTCGTCGGCCCCGGTCACGAGCGCGCGCAACCGGGCCAGCGGCGTGCGCTCGACCCACTCCGTGAACGGTTCCTCGCCGCCGGCCTCAGTCGCGTACGCGTCGAGGACGCGCTCTATGGCGTACGGGAACTGCTCGGTCGGTACGCTGCCGGCAACCCAGTCGACGAACCGGCCCCGCCCGAGATCGCCGCCCAGTCCCACGTCGACGGCCGGCTGGCTGCCAGCGATCGTCCGGCAGTCCTCGCCCCGGAGCCCGACGTCCGCGATCTGTGGCTGTGCACACGAGGCCGAACAGCCCGAGAGGTGGACGCGGACCACATCGGGGTCGGCGTCGCCGTCGTATTCGGTCTCGAACCACTCGTCGAGTTCGCGTGCCCACCGTACCGCGCGGTTTTTCGTGTCGATAACCCCGTAGGTGCAGTACTCCTTGCCGGTACACGCGAGGATGCCGCGGGTGAACGGGCCGGGATCGGGACCGTACCGCCGGACGACCGCCTCCTCACAGAAGGGTTCGACGTCCACAGGGTCGATTCCCGGGACGATAGCGTTCTGGCTCAGGGTGAGCGCCACGTCTCCGGTCCCGTACTCGTCGGCAAGGTCCCCGATCCGAGCGAACTCCGTGCCGGCCATCCGGCCCGCGGGGACACACAGCCCGACGTAGCGGCTCCCGTTTTCCGCCTCGTGGACGCCGACGTGGTCGCCACGGTACCGCTCGGTGAGCGGGTCGCCGGCGGACTCGAACTCGAAGTCAGCCCGGCCCTGGATTGCCTCGCGGATCCGCTCGACGCCGAGTTCGGCGACCAGAAACCGCATGCGGTTGACCGCCGTGTCGAGGTAGCTGCCGTACTCGATGAAGAAGTCCGCGGCGGCCTCGACGAGGCCGACGACGTCCTCCGCCTCGACGAACAGATCGAAGTCGCGGGCCATCCGCGGGCCGTCGGAGAGGCCGCCGCCGATCTTCACGTTGAAGCCGACGCGGTCCCCCTTGCGGGCCGGCAGCAGGCCCAGGTCGTTTATTTCCGCGCGGGCGCAGTTCTCGTGACAGCCCGTGACCGAAACCTTGAGTTTTCGCGGGAGGTTCGCGTAGCGTTCGTCACCCAGGAACCGCTCGGTCACGCGGTCGGCGACCGCCCGCGCGTCCAGCCGTTCACCGGGATTGAGCCCAGAGGCGGGACAGGCGACGACGTTTCGCACGGAGTTGCCACAGGCCTGTATCGTCGTCAGCCCGACGGCCCCGTATCGGTCCCAGACCTCGGGGACATCACCGAGTTCGATCCAGTGCATCTGGACGTCCTGGCGGTCCGTCACGTCGAGGTAAGCGTCGCCCCACTCCGGGTTCTGTTCGCTCCCGCCGTACGCCTCGGGGGCGCAGGCGAACTCCGCGGCCACCTCGCCGATCGTGCGGGCTTGCTCTGAGGTCAGATTGCCGCCGGGAACCTTGGTGCGCACCATGAAGTACCCGCGCTGTTTCTGGTGGTAGAGCCCGACGAGTTTCAGCCGGTCTATGACGTCCTCGCCGAGGTCCTCCACCATCGCCTCGAAGCCACGGTCGGCGTAGATTCGGACCTGCGCCTGGAGTTCTTCTGGGCTCCATTCGCCCGACTCAGCGCGGATCCAGTCGGTGAGACTGCCCTCGTAGGCGCGGACGTCGTCGTAGCCACGCTCCGAGAGGACGGTGTAGGTGTGGCTCAGCCGCCGGGCGGTGTTACAGTAGAGGACGGCCGGCCGGTCGGGATCGATCCCCCGGTCGGCGAGAATCGAATCGATCTCCGCGGTCGGCTTCAGCGAGCCGTCCACGACCAGATCCTCCCAGCCCAGCTGGACCGCCCCCGGGATGTGGGCCGCGTCGTACTCGGCCGGCGAGCGGGTATCGACGAGCACTGTTTCCTCGTCCCTGATCGCCGTCTCAACGGCCTCGCGGCCGACGACGGGTGCACCGGGCTCGGTCGCCTCGTAGATCCCCGGGTCCGGCTCTGCGGGGCCCGTGGCGGTGTCGTGGTCCCGGCTCCAGGCGTCGTAGCCGCCATCGAGCAAGAGGAGCTCGCCCTCGTGGCCGAGCGCTTTGGCGGTGAGCAACACCCGCGCGGCGTACACGCCGGGTCCGTCGTCGTAGGCGACGATCGGATCGGTGTGCTCGATACCTGCTTCCCCGAACACCTCAGCGAACGCCCCCGGCTCGGGCAGGTGTCCAGCGGTGCCGCCGGCCGGGTTCCGCACCTGCTCGTAAGGAACGTTCACCGCGCCCGGGACGTGCCCGAGTTCGCGGAACTCGTGGGGGTCACGGACGTCGAGCGGTGTCACCTGATCCCGGTTCGAGGCGAGCCACTCCGGCGTGACGACTGACGGCCGGTCGCTCACGGGCTCTCACCCACAGTCCGACCGAGCGACGGATACCTGTCTGCGTTCATACAGTACCTCAGGTAGCACCCCGTGGACCTTTCATCTCCGCAATCCGGCTATTTGTACCGTCGCTCCGGAACCGAGGCAGCCGATCGGTGGTAGATGTGACACTACTATTACCCTTCATACCGTGGGTCTTTATTGGCGCCGGAATCCGGAACCCGCTGACGGGACGACGGGCCATCTGGGCTGCCCCTGGGCGAATGCGTCGCAAGAACCAGAGGTATTTGCCGGTTGTATCGCATTTCCGAGGCGGTGTGTGTCGGTGCGACGGTCTTTTTTCGACCGAGGTGGTACGGCGTCTATGGTCGAGGACAAGCTGACTGCGGCACGGGCCGACCTCGCCGCGCACGAGGGGGCGCTAGTCGCCTTCTCGGGGGGCGTCGATTCGAGCGTCGTCGCCGCCATCGCCCACGACGCGCTCGGCGACGATGCCGTCGCGTGCACGGCACGAAGCGAGACCCTCCCCGCCGAGGAGCTGGACGACGCCCGCCGGGTGGCCGACGAGATTGGGGTCCGCCACGAGATAGTCGAGTTCTCCGAACTCGAGAGCGACGCCTTCGCCCGAAACGACGAGAAGCGGTGTTACCACTGCCGGTCGATGCGCCTTTCGGCGATGTTCGACCGCGCCGCCGACCTCGGGATTCCGGTCGTCTGTGACGGAACCAACGCCTCCGATCCCGGCGAGGGACACCGGCCCGGGCTGCAGGCAGTCGAGGAACTCGACGCCTACTCGCCGCTTCTGGAACACGGCATCACCAAGCCGGAGGTCCGGGAGATTGCCCGGACGTACGATCTGTCGGTGGCTGACAAGCCGTCGATGGCCTGTCTCTCCTCGCGCATCCCGACCGGGCTCGAGGTCACCGAACAGCGCCTCACCCGGGTCGAGAAAGCCGAGCGGCTGTTGCGGACCTGGGGGTTCGAGCAGTTCCGCGTCCGCGACCACGACGGCCTCGCGCGCATCGAGGTCGGCGAGGACGAACTCGACGTCGCGCTCGACCCCGACTTCGTGCGCGCGGCCCGCGACCACGTCGCCGACCTGGGCTTCGATCACGTCACGCTGGACCTGCACGGGTACCAGACCGGCAGCGTCAGCCCCGAAAGTGACGAAGAGGCCGAATCTGCCGCCGACGAAATGGACGGAGATGCCGACGGAACCGTGCCGACGCGGACAGCCCCCGATCCGCTCGACGCCGAGTATCCGACAGACTGACACTCGGGCGTATCTATATTAGTCATGGCTCAGAAACACGCTACTGGGGGCTTGTAGTTCAGTTCGGCAGAACGGTCGGCCGTGCAGGGCCTGACGGTCGGGAGATCCTTCGGGATCTCTTAATGAACCGCGTCACAGTCCTGTGCGTCGGACGGCCCTGAGTTCGAATCTCAGCAAGCCCATCCTCTCTGTTCCCCGACTACTCGTCGCCCCCGTCCGGCCCGCCGATCCGCTCGTTTTCGTTGACGACTCGCACCGCATCGGGGCCGGGGCCGCCGCCGCTGACGCGGAGTTCGGTGATCGCACAGTTGTCCTGGGAGTGTTCGAGGAACGAACGGGGGAGGTCCATCCCGCGAAGGTGCCCGAGGAGGACGTAGATTGGGCCGCCGTGGGTGACGACGAGAACGATCTCGTCACCCTCTGATCCCTCGACGAGACACTCCCAGCCGCCGAGCACCCGCTGGTGGAGATCGAGCATACTCTCCCCGCCTTCCGGGGTCGCCCGCGCCCCCATCACGCCCGAATTGGCCCCGTACTCTGGGTGGCGCTCGAATAGTTCCTCGCGGGTCAACCCCTGGAGTACGCCCACGTCGCGCTCGCGCCAGGCCCGCGAGAAGGTCGGCGCCGGTTCCACACCCGCCTCGCGGAGGAGCGCCGCCGTCTCGCGGGCCCGCCGGAGGTCGGAGGCGACGAGGCGGTCGACGTCGTACCTGGCCGCGAGCGCCCCACCGAGCGTGCGGGCCTGCGCTCGGCCCCTGTCGGTGAGATCCACGGGTGCCCACCCCTGGATGCGATCGGCGCGGTTCCACGCTGTCTCGCCGTGGCGGGCGAGCACGACCGTCAGTGAGCCTGCCTGTCGGGTCACGCCTTCCCCTATGTTGGGGGTTGAGGCTTATCGTTCCGGCGGTCTCGGTAACGTGATCCTGACGACAGTCCCGACTTCTCCCGAGGGCGGCGTCTCGATCTCCATTTCCCCGTCAATCTCCTCGACGACCCAGGTGACGAGCCAGAGACCCATCCCCTCGCTATGGCGCAGCGGGGATTCGCTCTCCCCCGTGTTGTGGATCAGTTCTCGCTCGGGGATGCCGGGGCCGTAGTCGGTGACAGTGAGGCGGGCCGACCGGCCCGAGGGGGAAGCCGAAACAGACACCTCCGCTCGTGGCTCGTCTTCGGCCGCGTGTTCGACCACGTTGCGCAGAAGGTGTTCGACGGCTTGCGTGAGCATCGGGGGCGCCTGCACCAGCATCCTCTCGGGGGTCTCGTACGCGATAGTCAGACTGCCGTGTTCCGCCTGGACTGACTCCCCCGCGTCCCGGACGGTCGTCACGAGGTCGGCCGTCTCGCTGTCGAGTTCTGACCCGTCGAGGAGGGTCTGTAGCTGTCGCGCCTCCTCGGAGAGGGTCGTCAGCCGCCTGTTCGCCTCTTCGATCCCCTCCGCAGCCGGCTCCATCGGGAGGTCGTCGGCCACCATCCTGTCCGTGTAGCTCTGGATCAACTGGGCCTGGGTGCGGATGTCGTGTCGCAACACCCGGTTGAGCACGCTCAGGCGCTGTGAGAGCATCTGTGCTTCGTCACGCTTCGTGGCCAGATTCGCCTGGCTCCGCTTCTGGTGTGCATCGTACAGGCCGATCAGAAATCCGAGGACTGCGCCGCCCGCGGCCGCAGTGGTGATCATGTACAGTGCGAGGGTGAAATCCGGCCGCACGAACTCGAGGCCGAGGATGTTCAAGACGACAGCGATCGACACCGCAAAGCCACCGAGACACGTCCACGCGGAGATGCGAAAGGCCTGACTCTCCAGCCCGTACAGGACGATCCCGGCTGCGCCGGCAAAGAGCGTCAGCGCAAGCGCGACTGGGATCGCGAGCCCGACCGTCCGCGAGAAGATCGACGCGTCGGACTGCATCGCGCGGACGGTGGTAAAGGCGATGAGTACCCATCCCAGCCCGAGCAAGGACCCGATCCCGATCATCGGCTGCAGGTCCCGCTCGTTGGGTATCACTGTTCGTTCCGGTGAATTGTACGCTCCAACTACATATACATACTGGCAAAAAGCACCGCTTACGCCGCTTTCGGACCGCGCTATCTGCCGGTCCACCGGAGCAACAGCAGCGTCCCCTCGAACAGCACGATCATCGTCGCGGCGACGATGAACGGAGCCATGCCGGTCGGATCGGGGCTGAATATGAAGGCGACGCCCGCGAACCCGGCCCAGAAGAACAGCCGGCGGTCCTCGAGCCAGCGCCGGGAGGTTACGCCCATCATGATGGCGAGCATCATGAAGAGCGGAATCTGGAAGATAGCGGCGAAGAGCCCGAGCATGAGGAGGATGAGGTCGAACGTATCCGAGAGGCTGAAGGCGACCTCGGCGACGGGCTGGGAGTAGCCGAGGAAGTAGATGAAGATGACCGGCAGGATGAGGAAGTAGGCAAAGGCAATCCCGACCGCGGCGAGGACGAGGCTGGTCGGCACCGACGCGAGGTAGTACCGGCGCTCGTTCGGATAGAGGCCAGGGCGCATGAACCGGTAGGTCTGGTAGACGAACACCGGGAGCGCGGCGACGAAGCCGACCAGCGAGGCCACCTTCAGCCGCGCGAGCACGAGCGAGAGCGGGTGGTACAGCCGTGGGCACGCCGCCTCAGTGGTCTCGGGTGTGGGCGCTGCGTTCGCGGCGGCCTGGACACACTCGGTCGGGGGGCCGGGCAGAAACGAGTACCACAGAAAGTTGATGAGGTCGTCGGCTGCCGGGAAGGTGATGGCGCTGACGAGGGCCAGCACCACGAGGACGTACGCGAGCCGGCGGACCATCTCCTCGATGTGTGCGGTGAGGGGCATCTCCTCGTCGTCGGGGGCCCCCTCGAAGCCCACCCCCGCGCCTGCGCCAGCCGGGTCGGGCGACTCCGGATCCGGCGACGGGTTGCCGGTGGCGGTCAGGTCCGACTCCTCGGAGTCCCCCTCTGGCATCGAGGGCGGGTTGGCCGCGCCGTCTTGTAAGCCTTCTCTCTCGCTCGTTTCGACGCCGCCAACGCAATAGATTGATAACCGACAGCCGGTAACGTCCGCCAGAGATGGCCGGCGCGATGGACGAAGACACTGCCCGGGCGGTCGCCAGCGGCCGGGAAACCGCCGGCGCGATGCTCTCGTCGGCCCAGGGCAACCTCAAGCGCGTCTTCCTGTTTTTCCTCCTGGGGATGCTCGGTGCCTTCTTCGCGCTCCGGTGGTACGTCTGGGGCCTGCTCAAGGAGGACGTTCTCTACGCCCAGATGGACGAGGCGACCCGCGAGGCGACGTCCGTCGTCGCCACAACCCCCTTCGAGGTCATCCTCCTGCAGGTGAAAATCGGGCTGCTCGTCGGCGTCATCGTCGCGATCCCATCTGTAATCTGGTACAGCCGAAAAGCCCTGAAGCGCCGGGGCTACTGGCCCTCGGATAAGATTCCGCGCTGGCAGGTCGCCGCGTTACTCGCCTTCGTCGCCGTCCTCTTCGTCGCCGGCGTCTTCTACGCCTACAGCCTGTTTTTCCCCATCATGTTCGCCTTCCTCGCCGAGAACGCCGTCAACGCCGGCTTCCAGCCGACCTACTCTATCGCGAAGTGGACCGAGTTCATCTTCCTCCTGACGCTCTCCTTTGGCCTGGCCGCACAGCTCCCCCTGGGAATGAGCGGGGCAGCCATGTCCGGCATCGTGCGCTACGAGACGTTCCGTGACAAGTGGCGCTACGCCGTCGTCGGCATCTTCGTCTTCGGCGCGATGTTCTCCCCGCCCGACCCGTTCACCCAGATCATGTGGGCGGTCCCGCTGATCGCGCTCTACGGCTTCAGCCTCGGGCTGACGAAGCTGCTCGTGCTCTCGAAGCGGGCCGGCGCACAGGTCCCGGTCCGCGGCGTCGTGCGCGACCGCTGGAACGTCCTCGCCGGAGCCTTCGTCCTCGCTGCCGGCGCGGGCTACGCCTACCTGACCCGCGGCGGACTCGAAGCCACCAACGACGCCCTCGCCGCGGTCGGCTCCTCGTACCGGTTCCCGACGGCGGCCGACCTGGGCGTGTTCGGCCTCGACCCCTCGACCGTCGCGGCCGCCCTGGCGGCCGTCGGGGGGCTCCTTGTCACTGCCGTCGCCCTCTTCTATCTTCGGGTCAAGGCCCTCGAAGCGCGGGCGGTCGGGGGAGATCCGACCGCCACGCCGGACGCGGAGACGACCGCGCCGGAGACGGCACCGAGCGCGGGCGAACCGGCCGAGATCGACATCGACGCGCTGAGCGCGCCCGCGGTCAGGGCCGCACCCCCCGAGGCCTTCGCCGAACTCACCGAGGAGGAAGCGGTCGGCCACGCCGAGCAGGCTCTCGAGGACGACGACGCGGAAAAGGCCGAGGCGATCCTCGATCGCTTCGACGAGGCACAGGACGTGTCTGCCGAGTCCGACGACCAGGCCGCAACGGAAGACGAAAGGGTGGACGTGGAGGACGCCGACCCAATCACGTCGACGACGACGGGTGTCGTGGACGCCTTCACGGGCGAGGAGACCACCGAGGACGACATCGGCGGCTACTACTACGACATCGCATTCATCCTCGATTCGCTGACATCGAAGGCTATCTGGCTCGTGGGGATTTTCATGGTCGTCCTCGCGGGCTCGTTCATTTTCCTCTACAGCGGCGGCATCGGGGACATCAAGAATTCCTTCCTGGGGAGCATGCCGGAGGCGCTGGCCACGGATGTCAGCATCGTCACGCTCCATCCGGTGGAGGCACTCATCTTCGAAATCAAGTTCTCGGTGCTCCTGGCAGCAGTGTCGGTGCTGCCCCTGCTCCTGTATTTCGCGTGGCCGGCGATCGAACAGCGGGGCTGGTCGGCTGGCAACCGGAATGTCCTGCTCGTCTGGGGAGGGTCGCTCGTTCTCGCGCTCGTCGGCGGGACGCTGCTCGGCTTTTTCTACATCGCGCCGACGATCATCTCCGCGCTGGCGCTAGATGCGCTGACCTCGAATATGATCATCGCCTACCGAATCAACAACTTCGGCTGGCTGGTCGTGTTCACGACCGTCGGCGTGGGGGTCCTCGCGATGATTCCGGTGACGATGTGGCTCTTTGCCCGCGGGCGGATCATCACCTACGATCGGATGCGCGAGCACTGGCGCGGGGTCGTCCTCGCTCTCTTCGCTCTCGGCGGGCTCCTCTCCCCGAAGGGCGTGTTCACGATGTTCATCCTCGCGATTCCCGCGACAGTCGCCTACGGGATCGGTCTCGGGGCGCTCACCGTCGTCCACGGGCTCCGCAGACGGCTGGCTCGTTGAGCCTACGGATTCTTGTTCCGGTACACCGGACGGAGATCGGTGACGCCCTTGCCATATCCCAGCCAGGCGTTGAGAACCGACGCCACGAGAACGAGATAGATCGGAAACACCAGCAACAGCAGATAGACGGTCAGAATCGGATGGAGGAACCCGGCCAGGTAGAGCCCGCCGACCCCGGCGAGCCCGGCTATCGAAGCCGTGAGTATGCCGGTCCTGAACGCGCTCTGTGCGACCGGCCCCGGCCGCTGCTTGTGGCTGCTCATTCGTACCATCTGTACGGTTTCAGGAGGTTAAGCGCTGTCGGATAGGGGACAGCGAACAGGACCGGGCCAGTTACCAGGGCGCCGTCCCTACTGGCTGTCGATGACTCACATCGGATTCGTCGGCGCCGGCGCGGCGACCGCCGCCGCGGCGTTTGTCCTCGGCGAGGCCGCGCCCGACGCGACGCTCACCGTCCTCGAGAAGTCGGGCGCCATCTGTGGCCGTGCCGCGACGCGGCGCCGGGACGACGTCACATACGACTACGGGGCCAACTACGTGAAATCCGACGACGAGCGTGTCGCCGATCTGCTGACCGCCACGCTCGACACCGAGGGGCTCGTGGACGTGACAGAGCCAATCTACACCTTCGACGCCGAGGGGGCGGTCTCGGAAGGTCGGGACAGCGACGAACACAAGTGGACCTACGAGCGCGGGCTGACACAGATCGCAAAGCGGCTGTTCGGCCGGACCGACGCGACCGTCCACCGGCGAACTCGCGCCGAGACGCTGTGCCGCGACGGCGGTGTCTGGCGTGTCACCGACGCCGACGGCGAGGAGTGGGGCCCCTTCGACGTCCTCGTCCTCAACCCGCCAGCGCCACAGACGGCGGACCTGCTCCGGGCCACAACGTGGGACGATCCGCTCCGGGCCGAACTCGCCGAGGCGATCGGCGGCGTCGAGTACCGCGCCATCTGGACGGCGATACTCCGCTACCCCTTCGAACTCGACGTCCCCTACTACGCGCTGGTCAACCCCGGCAAGGACCACGACGTCGGCTGGGTCGCCCGCGAGGAGTGCAAGCGCGGGCACGTTCCCGGCGGCTCCCTGCTCGTCGTCCAGGCGAGCGAAGGGTGGTCGCTGGCACACTACGACGACCAGCCCGCGGCGAACGTCGCCAGCCTCGCGGAGATGACGGCCGGGATAATCGGCGACGGACGGCTCACCGAGCCGGACTGGACCGACCACCAGGGCTGGCGGTACGCGCTCGCCGAGGAAGCCGCGCCGGCGGGGCTACTGGGTGAGGCCGCCGAGTACGACCTCTACTTCCTCGGCGACTGGGTGGCCGGCGAGGCACGCCTGCACGCGGCGCTCCGGAACGGGCTGGATACCGGCGAGCGGCTGGCGTACGCGATCTGACGGATCCGGCTGACCCGCACGCCCCGACTCCGATGAACTTTTGCCCGGGCCCACAGAATAATCTCTCGATCATACCATGAGAGCATCGAGCGTATTCCGGGAGTGCGTAGTGAACACAGCATCACGGTGTGCGGAGGTGGAACCGCGATGCCGAAAATAAGCGTCGAGATACCCCGGGAACTGCTCGAGGACCTGGACGACCACGTCGGCGAGGACGGCAAGTTCGTCAACCGTAGCGACGCGATCCGTGCGTCCATCCGGAAGACGCTGGACGTCCTCGACGAAATCGACGAGCGCCACGGCCGACTGAAAGGCGAGCGCGCCGGCAACAGGCCCGACGGGGAGGACGTCGATGAGTAGCGGCTCACGGCACAGCGCCGTCTCGCTCGGGGCACCTCAGATCGCGCTCGTCGCGCTTTTCGTGACCGCGCTGATCACCGCCCAGGTGACCGCTGCGAAGGTGGTCGGTATCGGCCTGCCCTTCGGGTTCCCGCTTGCCGGCGACCTGATCCTCGTTCCCGGAGCCGTCTTCGCGTACGCGCTGACGTTTTTCGCCTCGGATTGCTACGCGGAGCTGTACGGCCGCCGGGCGGCACAGACGCTCGTCAACGTCGCCTTCGCGATGAACTTCGTCCTGCTGGGGCTGGTCTGGCTGGCCATCGCCGCGCCGACATTCCAGGGGTCGCCCGTAGGGGGCGAGGCCTTCCGGAGCGTCCTCGGCGCGAGTACCGGCGTCGTCGTCGGGAGCCTCGCGGCCTACGTCGTCAGCCAGAACTGGGACGTGATCGTCTTCCACCGGATCCGCGAGCGCACCGGCGGCGACCACCTCTGGCTGCGCAACGTCGCCTCGACGGCGACCAGCCAGCTCGTCGACACGGTCATCTTCATCACCGTCGCCTTCCTGCTCTTCCAGGGACTCCCGCCCGAGCAGGCCCTGGGGCTGGTCGTCGGCCAGTACGCCGTCAAGCTGCTCATCGCGCTCCTCGACACGCCCTTCGTCTACGCGGTGGTCGGCTTCGTCCGCTCGCGGGGCCTGGCCGAACCGGCGACGCCGGCCCGCGGGGACTGATACTGACGGCTGTGACTGTCGAGGAGGATATACAGCTATGTATTGCAGTACTGACGGTCAGTCCCAGGTTGTCTCGGGTCTGCTCTGAACGACGAACACACCCTCGGGGAAGGGAGGCGAGCGGTCGATCGCCCACTCGACATCCTGGGGGGTGCCGAAGTGGCGTTCGAGCGTCTTCCCGAGGTCGGTCAGCACCTCGATTTCGCGGTCCTCGAGGGTGTCGACGGTGCGCTCGTCCTCGGGGACACGGACGGTCTCGACGCCGTCGGCCGTCGGGACGACCTTCTCGGCCTTCTCCCCGACGCTTCGCTCGACGACCGTCGCGGTCGGCTTGTCGACAAGGTAGGCGTCCGGCGTGACTGAGCCGTCGACGACGGCCTCCCCCAGCCCCCAGGCGGACTCGACGCGCACCTTCGAGCGGTCGCCGTTCGAGGGGTTCAGCGTGAACATCACCCCCGAGACGGCGGGGTCGACCATCTCCTGGACGCCGACGCTGATCGCCGCCGTCGTCTGGTCGATCCCCTGCGTGGCCCGGTAGGCGATCGCCCGCGGCGTGTACAGACTCGCCATGCAGGCCCGGATCCGGTCGACGACCGACTCCAGGTCGGTCACGTGGAGGAACGTGTCGTGCTGGCCGGCGAAACTGGCGTCGGGGAGGTCCTCGGTGGTCGCACTCGACCGGACGGCCACCGCCAACTCCTCGTCCCCGGCGCGATCGTGCAAGTCGAACCACGCGCGCTCGACGGCGTCCGCCAGGTCCGCCGGCAGGGGGGCGGACTCGATCCGTCCGGTCACGTCGGCGCTGGCGGCCTCCACCGCGGCGGTGTCCTCGGGGTCGACACCCGCCAGGCGTTCAGCCACGAACTCGTCGATCCCATCGCTCTCGACGAACGACCGGTAGAACGCTGTCGTCGCTGCAAAGCCCGGCGGCACCGGCGCCCCCGCGGTCGCAATCTCGCCGAGTGAGGCGTTCTTGCCGCCGACGACGTCGACCATCTCCCCCGAACACTCCTCGAACGCCAGGCAGTAGGGTTTCGTGCTACGATGTTCCATACCACGTCTTGCCGATATCCCGACATAGAGTTTGGGGCTCGGCTGCCGGGCATCGATCCGCAATAGGGTGACGCGATCCCCGCTATTCGGCGGGGAACCGGCGGCTCTTAGCGACCGGTGGGCGGGCCGGAGGCTCCCTCCTCGGTGTCGAGCATCTCGACGGTGCCCTCGCTCCCGTCGACGCGGATCCGGTCGCCATTCTCGACGTGCTTGGTGGCAACCTCGGTGCCGGTCACGGCGGGGATGCCGTACTCCCGGCAGACGACCGCGGCGTGGCTGGTAATCCCGCCCTTGTCTGTGACCGCGCCGGCGATGGTCGAGAACACCGGGGCCCACGAGGGGTTCGTGAGCCGGCAGACGAGGATCTCGCCGGGTTCCAGCTGGTCCAAGTCGTCGATGGAGTCGACTACCCGCGCGGGGCCCTCGACGCTCCCGGTCGAGGCGGCAAAGCCCTCGATGCGGGTGATCGTGCCGCCGCTATCCTCGCCGGCCAGCCAGCTCTCGACCTTCTCGGTGGTGATCCCGTAGAGCATCCGCAACAACGGGTCGTCGACGCTCTCGGGGGCTTGCCCGAGCGCCGGTTCCGGGTCCCACTCGCGTTCGGCCGCGACGATCTCGGCCCGCTCGTCGGCCAGTCGCTTCCAGCACACGGGTGTGAAAGCCGTGGGGCCGCCCGCCCACGTGGAGGCGAGTTCCTGGAGGAGTTCCTCGACCTCGTAGCGAGTGAACAGGAAGACGTCCTCCGGGTCCTCCAGCAGGTCGTGGGCGACTAGCAGGTCGCCGAACTCCCGCATCTTCCGGAACACGACGGTGTTCAGGCGGTGCTCGATCCAGAACTGGTGGTCCTCGGCGTACTCGTAAACATCCAGGCAGTGCTCGTAGGCACGGTCGAAGGCCTCGCGCTCGTCCTCGTCGACGAGGTAGCTCCGGTACTCCTCGGCCAGCGCCTCAGACTCCTCGCGGCTCGCCGCCACGTCGCGATCGAGTTCGTCCCCAGCCTCGAGTTGCTCGATCTTCGTTTCGAGGTGGTCGAACGGCGCCTGCAGGTCGTCGATCCACGACCCCTGGTAGCTGTGAAAGCCGTTGCCGTAGGACATGTAGAACCAGGGGTCCTTGGCCTCGTCGAAGGCCCCGAGGAACTCGTCGCCGCCCTCGACCTCCGCGAGAGCAGCGCGCTTCTCCTCGGGCGATTCCTCTCCGGTGAGCACCTCGGTGACCGGCGCGCCGAGGTCGACCGCCAGGCGCGCCAGGTCGTTCAGCTCCTCGTCGGGGCGGTAGAGGTCGACGTCGATCGCCGAGACCATCTTCACGACGTTGTTGTCGGGAATCTTCGGGAACGCCGACTTGCAGAACTCGTAAAACTCGCTGTAGGCCCAGTAGCTCAACAGCAGGAACTCGAAGTGGCGCTGCCACCCCTCGGCGGCCAGTTCTACCAGGCGGTGGTACGACTGCAGGATCTCCAGCGTCGCCGTGTAGCCGCGGCTCTCCGTGACCACCTCCTCGGGGGCGTACTTCGGGAGTTCGTCGGGGACCGGCAGGTCCCTGACCTCCCGGGCGATCTCCCGGACCCGTGGCTTCCACTTGTGTCGGTAGAGCCGGTCGAAGTTCTGCACCCAGTACTCGCTTCGCTCCTCGAACAGCGCCCGGCGCTCCGCTTTCAGTTCCTCGTCCGTACAGGACAGCCCCGACGTGTAGGCGTAGCCGGCGACGATTCGGATCTCGACGCCCAGCGACTCGGGGATCGGCAACACGCGGCTGGAGTTTTGCGCCCACGCGACCTGCCAGGCCTCGGCGCTGACTGTCACGTCCCAGGGCCATAGCGGCTCCGTCGTCGCCCGGGACATGAACCACGTCCGGTCGTGTTCGTACTCCGAGCGCTCCTCGGTCCGGTCGAACAGGAAGTACGAGGGGTATATTTCTTCCCACCCCTCGGTCCTGTCGGGGAGGTCTAGCTCCGATGCCGCCGGAAACCGGTCCGCCTGTTGGGAGTCTTTGGCCGCCATATTGCGGGATTCGGTTCAACAAATATATAGATCTATGCAACTAATCCTGTCATCTGGGAATTGACGTCGTGTTATAAACTTCTATTGTCACGAGTTACCGAACCGACCGAAGGATGTCGATGAATTCCTCGCGGTACTCGCCGCTGCTCCGGTCGAGGACTGGTGTATCGGTTTCGAGGTCCAGTACGTCCGATAACCTGGTCTCGGGGTGGCCACCGGTGACGACGAAGAAGTCGCCAGCGTCGTACCAGGCTCCGACCCAGCCGGTAACCGGGACAACCGTCGTGTCCACAGACGCCGTTGCCCGGTACCGCGTCACCCGGGCACGAGATCCGCTCCGGATACGGATGCGTTCGTCTCCGCGCCGCTCAATACTGTCGAGACCGCGGTCCGCCAGCCTGTCGACGAAGGTCGACCGGGCCTCGCTCCGGACCGTCGGCAGCACCATCGACCCGGGTGTCCCGGGTGGAAGCGGCGGTTCGAACCCCACCCTCGTAGCGGCGACAAATCGCCATTCCCAGTCGAGTTCGCCGTCGGTCACCTCGCGAACCGCCGTCCGCGTCCGCCCGTCCTCGTACCGCCGTGTCGCGCCGCGGACCCGCAAGGCCGACAACCGGAACAGCGTCTCCACGGACTCCTCCGCGAGCGTCCACACCTCGAAGTCCGCATCCAGGACCGGATACGTGGGGTCGGCCATCTGCTCCTAATCGACAGTCAGTGGTCGTCCTCGCGCCACTTGTGCTCGCACTCGGTGCAGACGAAAAACCGGGTCTCGCTCTCGTCGGCCGCCCGTATCTGTTGCATGTAGTAGTACGCCTGGTCGTTGTCACACTCCGGACACTCCGCACGGGTGGTCGGGCGGGCCTGGTCTTCGGCCTCGCTCATGTCGACAATTTCTGACTTCTCCTGGTCCTGCGTCGTCACCATCCCCTCCTCTGTTGCGCTGTCTCGCTTTTCTTCGTAACCACAGCTCCTGCAGACCCACACGTCACCCTCGGTTTTCATCATCGAGCCGCACTCGTCGCAAAATTTCATGTCGAACAGGTAGCGCTCCGCCGGATATAAGGGGCCGGATTTTCAGCTGTTCGGTTCCCACTGTTTGCAGGCGTTCATGTCCTCCATGAGTTCGTCGTGGAGTCCACAGTAGGGCGCCATCGTTCCGTCGGCACGGACGTACCTGAAGTGACTGCAGTTGCCACAGTACTCGTCGGGGCGACCGCGCTGTTCGACCGCATCTCTGACGTCTGCGCTGGCTGCAGCCGGGTCTGGGTCCGAATTCGATGCCTCCCCCACCCGGACGTCGCCTGCCCCGTCACCTGCCGGAGTCGGATCGGCGCCTCGAATGCTGGCCTGCCGGCCTCCCGAAACTGACGACTCTTCGCTGACGTCCGTGACGATGATATCGTCGTCCGTGCCCGGTGTCCCGCTTTCCGACGACTGGTTGGTCTGTGTCTCGACATCGCCGTCGGGGCCGGTTCCGAACATTCCGACGCTCCCGAAGCCGGGGATTCCACCCTGATCCTGCGTGACGACCCGGACGGTCCCCTCATCAGTGATCTCTATCCGTGCGGTCCCACCCGGCTTGTTGCGCGTCTGGAACGTCGCGACGCCGACGAACAGACACCAGAAGGTGACGAGCGTTCCGGTCGCGTACAGGACCGTCGTCGCAACTGCGAGCGTCGGGTCGTTGGCGAGCCAGCCGTTCGGATACGCAACGCTGAACATTGTCACCCCGAGGACTGCGATGCTCGCACCGATCGCGGCTGCCGCCCGTGTCACCCGGCCCGCCGGGAGAACGGTGAAGATACCCACGAACACCCCAGGCAGGCCCAGCCCTGCCAGAACACCGGCGAGTTCACGGGCTTCGTAGACGCCGAGCCCGACCTCCACTCGCAGACCCGTCGTCGCGATGGGGATCGCCCCGACGACCATCGCGGCACCGACTACGAACAGCCCCGTTCCCAGGAGCTGTCGCCGCCGGCTCGCAACAGCCCCGACACCCCCCGCGTACACCTCGGACAAACTGGTCATGGGCCCGCGTACGCACGACAGTTACAAAACTACCCGTCAGACGCACGTCAGACGCGTATTTTCCGGATCTGAGAGTGGACGGGCTGATCCGAAAGCACTAATCACCGGGGACGTGAACCGGGGACCATGGCCGAGGACGAAAGCGAGGACGAACCCGCGGTTCCACTCGGCGATGGCGCACCCGTCGAAGGCGCGCCGCTCGCCCGGGTCGCCGAACGGCTCATGTGGGGCATCGAGAGGAGCGAAATCGAGGCTCGCGAGGGCGACACCGTCGTCCGGACGCCCGACGGTCCCCGCGAACTCGCGGACATCCTCGACGAGGTTGACCGGACGTACTTCGCCACCAGACAGGAGTTCACCGACGCTGTGGCGGATGTTATGGGGGCCGGGCCAGTCCCAACCGCCGAGGAGTAGCTCGCCGACCGCGCTTTTTAGTTCTCTCCACCCGTCTCTGTCAGCGATGACACTTCCTATCGATCCGGCAGCGATTGATGCGGACGATATCGGCGAGGAACAGGTTGTCCTCGAACTGGACCACGAGGAGGCCATCGAGTACGTCCGGAATGTCTGTCTGGACGCCGGCTTCGGAATTCCCGTGGAGTTCTCCCCCTCCGAACTGCTCAACGAGAAGGTTGACGCCGACCGGGACCCCTACTACGTTCTCGGCGCGTGCAACCCCGCGATGGCCGACCGCGCGCTCGACGGCTCGGAGAAGCAGATCGGCGGCCTCTTCCCGTGTAACGTGATCGTCTGGGAGGAACAGCCGGGCCGCCAGCGCGTCTACCACGTCTCGATCATGCGTATCGCCCGCCTCGTGGGGATGGCACCGGACGACGACAACTGGGCCGGTATCGTCGAAGACACCGGTGGGTACGTCGATTCGCTGTTCTCGTCGCTCCGGAACTCGGAGCACGCAGTCGAGTGAGCCATCCTAGAAGTCTGTGAGCTGTGACTGGATCCCCGCCACCATCTCGGACTTGCGACGGAGATCCGCAAGCGACACGGGCAGCGCTGACTCCAGTTGTCTGACGGCGTCGTGGAACGTCTCGGCGGTCGCCGGCTCCCCCTCGAAGGCGTGGCGCACCCCCTCGCGGATCTGCCAGACGCCCACCGGCGCCCAGTAGGACTCGCTGGCGTGGCGGATCACCAGGCAGGTTGCCTGTCTGTCGGTCTCTTCGAGGTGTTCCAGGGCGGCGAGCCGGGAGGCGTAGTACGCGCCGGAGGTCTCGTCGACGTACTCCGTGCGACCCTCGTAGGTCTCGCTGTCGGCAGCCATGTAGTAGTCGCCATCGGGTTCGGGGTTCCAGATACTCCCTGGCGCCTTGAGTTCGACGAGTTCGAACTCCCAGTTCCCCGGCGCGAGGATTACCCAGTAGTCGTTGCCGACGTACTCGTTGTACCAGACCTGCACCTCGTCGACACTCGGTGCGTTCCGGATCCGTCCGCGGAGGTACTGCCCGACGGTGTCGTCGACGGCCGTGATCGACCAGCGGGTGGGGACGAGCCGTCGGTTCCGACCTCGCCCAAGTGCGCCCGCAGAGAGGATCGTGTTGACGTCGTAGACGTCGAACCCCCGGCGGTAGAGGTAGGTCATGGCGCCCTGGGCCTGCCAGTCGTCGTCTTCGAGCGTCTTCTCGACCGGCCGTGGCACGTGAGGGTTCTCGGCCAGGTCGGCGTCTCTCGCCCTGGCACGCGGCCCCGTCGGGGTGGTGATGTCGTCCACCGTCAGATCCAGGTCGGGCGTCCCGTCAAGTCCGACCTCGACGTCGACCGGGTGGTCCGCGATGGCGACCTCGCGCTGGACACCCACGAACCCGTCCCAGACATCCTCGACGTTCACCTGCGAGGACCGGGTCGAGTTCAGCAGGCCGGTCCGGTGCTGGAGGACGTCGTCGATGTCGAACCCACGGTGGTACCACTCGCCGCTGGTCGCGAAGTCGGTCGGGTCGGCCTCGCGGTCCATCGGCGAGAGCAGCCCCGTCGAGACGTCCGGATAGTTCGACCGCCCGACGAATATCTCGGGGGCCGTCGAGCCGAACAGCGAGTCGCCCTGGACCACCTCCTCGAACTGCCGTTCGACATCCTCCAGGTGGTCGGTGATGGCGTAGGACTTCTCCTGTGCGAGGCGACGGCGCTCGGCGGTGGCATCCCGTTCGAACCCCTCGATGAACTCGTCGAGGCGCATCTACACCGCCTTCGTGGCTGGCCCGTATGAATGTCCGGGTGGGCCGGCGTGACGACACCCGCAGAGTTGTGGCGAACAGGCGGCGCAATTTCCTCCCGGCGCGTCACGCCGCACAGCCGCTGCCCGTGCCGGGGTCGGCGTCAGATCACACGCACGGCTTGTCGCGGCATATCGTATAAAAATCAGGACAAATACGGCGGCTGCGTCTAGCTGTGAATGCCCATCGCCTCGATCTGTTCCTGGTAGCGGTTCCGGATAGTGACCTCGGTCACCTGGGCGACGTCTGCGACCTCGCGCTGAGTCTTCTTTTCGTTGCAGAGGAGAGATGCGGCGTAGATCGCGGCGGCGGCGTAGCCGGTCGGGGACTTGCCAGAGAGCAGCCCCTCCTCGGCGGTCGTCTCGATTATCTCATTTGCCTTGGTCTGTACCTCCTCGGACAGTTCGAGTTCGGAACAAAAGCGCGGCACGTACTTCTTGGGGTCGACCGGTTCCATCTCGAGGCCGAGTTCCTGGGAGATGTAGCGATAGGTCCGTCCGATCTCCTTGCGTTCGACCCGCGAGACGTCGGAGATCTCTTCGAGACTTCGCGGGATCCCCTCCTTTCGACAGGCCGCATAGAGGGCGCTCGTGGCCACCCCTTCGATGGAACGCCCCCGGATAAGATCCTCCTTGAGTGCGCGCCGGTAGATGACGCTCGCGACCTCCCGGACCGATCGTGGGACGCCCAGCGCCGATGCCATCCGGTCGATCTCGGAGAGGGCGAACTGGAGGTTGCGCTCGCCGGCGTCTTTCGTCCGGATGCGCTCCTGCCACTTGCGCAGTCGGTGCATCTGGCTGCGCTTTTTCGAAGAGATAGACCGCCCGTAGGCGTCCTTGTCCTTCCAGTCGATCGTCGTCGTCAGCCCCTTGTCGTGCATCGTCTGAGTCGTTGGGGCACCGACGCGTGACTTCTCCTGTCGCTCCTGATGGTTGAATGCGCGCCACTCGGGGCCGGGATCGATGTTGCCCTCCTCGACGACGAGGCCACAGTCGTCACAGATGAGTTCACCCCGATCAGAACTTTTTATGAGGGTGTCTGACCCGCACTCGGGACAGTCGCGGACACCCTCGGACTCCTCTTGTTCAGTTTCAGATTCGCGCTCGCGCTCCCGCTGGCGGCTGGACCGTGTCATCGCATTTTTATAGTAGTAAGAGCGATCAACTTAAACCCTTGGTAACGGCCATTCTGGCCGGCATGTGATGTGACCATATCGTTCCCTTCACCGGGCGACTGTCACCGGGACGGGCGAGCGGCGAACGATGGTCTCAGCGACGCTACCCAGCAGAATCCGTGAGACGCCCTCGCGGCCGTGGCTACCCATCACGATGTGGTCAATGTCCTCTTTCTCGGTGAACTCCACGATGATCCGGGTCGTCTTTCCCACCTCGATGGTCCGTTCAACCTCGATGCCGTACTCCGCCGCTTTCGCCTCGATCTCGTCGAACTGCTCGTTTGCCAGTTCCTTCTGTTGCTCGTACCACTCTTCGGAGGCTGCGGGCGGGATTGCCGCCCGCGTGCTGTAGCCCGCCTCGACCGGGTTGATGACGTGCAGGAGGACCAGCGTCGCCTCGGGGAACTCCTCGAAGGCGAGTTCACAGGCACGGTCTGACTGCACGGAGCCGTCGACGGGGACGAGTACGCGGCCTGGCATGTTCCTCTCTGCGAGGCGGCGGGGTTTGAAGCTTCGTATCACTCGCGGCCGTGCCTGGTCACACAGGTCGGCAAGCCGACCAGTTCGACCGGTTCGGAGTTGTCCGGCGAGTAGACCACCATCTGGCCCTTCTCCATGTAGGGGACCTTCGATTCGAGGTTCGCGGGGATGTTCACCGCGGAGATTGCGTCCTCGTCGCCGAGGTTGAGGACGACCGTCGTGTTGATCTGCTTGAAGACCGGTTCGGCGATATCCTGCGGGTCCTGGGTGACGAGAAAGAGCCCGAGTCGTTCCTTGCGACCCTGCTTTGCGGCCTCGGTGAACTTTCCGATGACCTTCCGGGCCTGGACGCTGTCGGCGTCGGTCAGGAAGTTGTGCGCCTCGTCCATCCCGAGCACGAGCGGCGTCCCCTTGATGCGCTCGTGGCGGGGGTCGTTCGAGAGCTTCTGGTCGACCAGCAGCGAGGCCAGCGCCAGCACGACGGTTTCGGCGTACCGGCTCTCCGTGATGTGGTAGGTCGGAACGACCGTCAGCCCGCCGGGGCGGACGAACTCGTGGACACGCTCGGTGATTGGCTTCGCGTCGCCGTCGAAGATTGGTCCGAAGCCCCGGGCGCGCCGCCGGACAGCATCGAAGGTCGCCTCGTGGACGCGCCCGGTCTCGTCGAGTTCCTCCTTCAGCCCCGGGTCGTCGAGAAACGTCATGAACTGCTCGTAGGCCCCGCCCCGGCCGTACTCCCGCCGGAACCGATCGAGGAGGACGTGCACCAGTGCGTTGTACTGGTTGTCGTTGAGGCCGCTGCCCGCGATGAGCCAGGGGTTCGAGTGGACCATCGAGAAGGGGATGCTGAACGGGACTTGCTCGGCGCGGTGGTGACTCGCGCTGTAGGTGGCGCCACCGACCTGTGGGATCAGTGCGAGCGTGTCGTCGTGGCCGCCGTGAGCGATCCCCTCGCGGTCCAGACGGCGTGCAGTCTCGGGGCCGACCTCACCGTCGTCGTGCATCTGTGCGTACTCGTCCTGCGGATCGAAGACGACGACTGCGGGGCTGACCGTCCGGTCGCCGCCCGTCTCGACGGGATAGGCGCGGTCCGCGGCGAGGTACTGCCGGAGGACGTTCTTCGCGGCGTGTGTCTTGCCCGACCCGGTCCCGCCGGCGACGAGGGTGTGCCTGAACACCAGCGGGTCACCCTCCTCGTAGTCGTCCTTGAGTCGGTAGTCGATCGTGGGGGGTTCGGCGGCAGTCCTGATCTTCTCCCCGCCGACCGCCAGGTGCCCGAGGAAGACACCCGCGCCCGGAATGCTCAGGCCGGTCTTGATGTCAGTCTTGTCGTCCGCGGCGCGGACCACCGTCTCCGGTTTCGGCACGCGGTCGGTCATCCGGCGCTTGAGCTCCCCTTCGTCTCGCGCCTTTGGCGCTCGGTTGCTTGAGGCGCCTGGCGCCTCGCCATCACGATAGAGGATCGCGACGGGCTCTACGGTGGCGATCAGCTTGAAGTCCTGCTCGTCGATGCCTCGCGAGCGCATCGCGCGCCGGGCGTGAATCTCGGTGGCGTCGTCGGCGCGGTACTCCTGTGCGTACTCGAGGCCCGTGATCCGACAGAACAGCCGTTCACCGCTCTCCTGGCCGCCAGCCGGTTCCGTGCCTCCTGTGGCCCCCCCGTCGGGGTAGGACGCCAGCAGATACGTCCCGATGCGGACGTCCTCGCGGTTGCCCGCTGTCACGTATGCGCGCAGGCGCGTCTCCTCGGGATCCTCGTCGATGCGCAGCCCCTCCGAGGCCGAGAGCACGCCGATGCCACGATCCCGGCCGGCAGGTGTCGCCTCGAACTCCGCGAAGTCGGTTTCGACCTCGTCCCCCGCGGCGCTTTCCGTCGACTCCTCGCCCCCCTCGTCGCCGAAGTCCGTGAAGTCCTCCAGGTCGGACATTGGGGGGAGAACGACCGCGGGGGACAAACCGGTTTCCCCGCCGGAGTGAAAGTAATTGCACGAGTCGACGAAGTCGCCGATAGCCGGCGGGCTTTTGTCCACTGCTGCCGTAGAACGGGGTATGTTGCTCATCCGCGGGCGGGCAGGCGGGACGACCCTGACCGGGACGCTCTACGAACCCGGTGAGCGCGCCCCGACGTTCAGGGGTGCACCCGACGAGTCGGCGCCGTACACCTGGGTCTGTGACGGCTTCTACGAGGTCGAGAGCGGCGGCCAACTCCAGCAGATCGACGACCGGACACTCCGCGTGGCCTTCGAGGAACCCCTGCCCCGTGGCTTCGAGGACCGCGAGCGCGCCATCGAGGCCGCGAAGGAACACGTCCGCACCCAGTTCGCACGCATCGGCCTCGACGCTGGAGAGGTCGAGATCGAGATACTGGAACCCGACCAGACGCAGGTCGCGGGCCCGTCCTGATCGTCGCAGGGGCCGACGAACCCGCGAATCGCCGGAATCGGCTTCAGTACTCGTTTTCCTTGTGCTGGTGGGCCCAGAACTCGCCGGAGACGGTCACTTCCTTCTTGAACAGCGGCACCTCGGCCTTGAGCCGGTTGATGCCGTCCTCGACGGTCCGGAACGCCTCCTCGCGGTGGCCGGCGAGCACGACCACGAAGACGATGTCCTCGCCGGCCTCGACGACGCCCGTCCGGTGGTGGAGGCGAACCTCGTGGACCCCCTCGCGGGCCTCCAGTTCCTCCCGGAGCGTCGCCATGCGCTCGGTCGCGACCTCGTCGTAGCGCTCGAACTCCAGGAACTCCGTCGGATCGTCGTCGGGCCCTTCCTTCGCGCGGACGCGGCCGGTGAAGGTCGCGATTGCACCGGCCAGGTCCTCGCGGGGCGAGCATTTTACCTTCGCCACCAGCGACTCGAGACACTCGTAGGGGTCGGTCCCCTCGATGGCAGCGACTGCCTCATCGAGGTCGACTCCGCTGGCCTCGGGAGCAGACAGGCGGACGTCCTCCCCGCCACGCCCGCCCAGCGCGATCTGGGGGAGGTTCAGTTCGCTGTACCCCTCGACGACGGCGTAGTCACAGGAGACTGCGAGGCGGTCGAGGGCCTCGTCGAGCGTGAACTCCTCGCCGGTCGCGAACCACCCGTCGTCGCCGATCCCGAACGTCCGCTCTGCGCCCGCCTCCCGGTGACGGGTGGTGTCTGTCCCCTCGACGTCGAGGTCCGGCGCGCAGTCCAGGTGTTTGACTGTCCCGACGGTCCCCTGCTCGCGCAGTCGCTCCACAAGCCGCTCGACGAGTGTGGTCTTGCCCGATTTGGACGGGCCGACGATGGCGATGACGTGCATGGGACCTGATTGGGGCGAGAGGTGCTTGTAGGTGACGCTGTTCGGAACCTTTTCGTCCCCGCCGGTCCGTTAGGTCAGAGACCCGGACGGGTCGAGTTCGCACGCTACGTGTCAGCGCGGGCTACTCGACTGGCTCCTTTACCTTCTCGACGACGTGGACGTTCTCGATTGCGGTGTCGGGGTACTGGCCGTCGTCGTCCTTCTCGGCGGCCTTGACCATGTCCCAGACGACGTTCAACCCGGTCGTAACACCCGTGAGCGCCTCCATCTCGCAGCCGGTCTTGCCCGTCGTCTCCACCGTGACTGTCAGTTCGATCGCGTCCTCGGCGTACTCGAAGCTCGTGTCGACGTTCGTGACCGGGATCTGGTGGCACATCGGCACCGTCTCCCAGGTGTGCTTGACGGCCTGGATCGCGCCGACGCGGGCCGTCGCCAGCACCTCGCCCTTCTCGACGTCGTTTTCGCGGACGGCCTCGACCGTCGACGGCTGGAGCCGTATCCGACCGCGCGCGACAGCGCGACGCTTGCTGTCGACCTTCGATCCGACGTCGACCATCTCCGCCCGCCCGTCCTCGTCGGTGTGTGTGAGTTCCTCCTCGCTCATGTTACTCACCGCCGCTGGCGAGGCCGACGACGTGGCTCACGACGGGCAAGATCAGTTCTGTCGCCCCGAACTCGGCGGCCTGTTGGCTGCCCGGGAGACAGAATACCGGGGTCCGGTCGGCAACTCCGGCGGTCGCACGGGAGATCATCGCGTGGGGGCCAACCTCCTCGACCGAGCGGGCGCGGAACTGCTCGCCGAAGCCGGGTAGGTCGCGGTCGAACAGCGAACGAACGGCCTCGACGGTCACGTCGTCGGGCGTCACGCCGGTCCCGCCCGTGGTGACGACGGCGTCGACCTCGCTCCGGGCGACGAACTCCTCGACCCGTCCGCGAATTGCGGCCTCCTCGTCTGCGACGATGTCGCGGACCTCGACACTGTGGCCGTCGCTTTCGACGGCGGCGACAATCGCGTCCCCGCTGGCGTCGCCCGCCAGGTCGCGACTGGACGAAACTGTGAGGACGCCGAAGGTCACAGACTCGGCGTCGTGGTGATGATGGTGGTCGTCCGACATGGGCATGGTTACGGACAGCCGAACCATAGGGCTGTGGGATGCGGGGGAACGTGGGACAGGCCGAAAGCGACGCTACTGGTCGGGCCAGCGCTCTATGTAGACTGTCTCGTCGGTGTAGAAGCGGACGACGTCCTCGGCCTGGGCGTGGAGGTCGCCGAAAAAGGAGTCCTTCTCGCCGCCGAAGTGGAAGAAGGCCATCGGCGCCGCAGTCCCGGCGTTCACCGCCAGGTTCCCGGCCTCGGCATCGTGGCGGAACGCGCGTGCCTCGGCACCGCTGCCGGTGAACAGGCTGGCGGCGTTCCCGTAGTCGCTCCGGTTCATGACCTCGATGCCCTCCTCGACGTCGGCGACGGGCATCACGCCCAGCACGGGGCCGAATATCTCCTCGGTTGCGACGACCATGTCGGTCGTGACGTCCTCGAAGATACAGGGGCCGAGGAAGTTGCCGTCCGGATACTCCTCGACTGTGACGTCACGGCCGTCGACCACGAGGTCGGCCCCTTCCTGGACGCCAGTCTCGACGTAGTTGCGGACGCGCTGTTCGTGCTCCTCGGTGATGAGCGGGCCGATGGTCGTCCCCCCGTCGAGGCCGTAGCCGACGACCTGGCGGTTTGCTTCGGCGACAGCGAGGTCGAGGAACTCGTCGTAGACCGACTCCTCGACTGCGACGACGTCGTTGGCGAGACACCGCTCGCCCGAACAGGCAAGCGCCGACCCGACGGCCTTCTCTGCGGCGAACTCCAGGTCGGCGGTCTCGGAGACGATGACGTGGTTCTTCGCGCCGCCCTGGGCCTGGACGCGCTTGCCGTTGGCAGCGGCCGTCTCGTAGATTTTCTTCGCGACGGGCGTCGAGCCGACGAACGAGACCCCCTCGATGCCGTCGTGTTCGAGGATGGCGTTGACGGTGTCGACGCTCCCGTGGACGAGCTGGACCACGCCGTCCGGAAAGCCCGCCTCGTCGATGAGCTCGAACAGCTTCTGTGCGGTCAGGGGCGTCTGCTCGCTCGGCTTGAGGATGAAGCTGTTGCCGGCGGCGACGGCGTAGGGCAGGAACCACAGCGGAATCATTCCGGGGAAGTTGAAGGGTGTGACGGCGGCGAAGACACCGAGTGGCTGCCGGACCGCCGTCTCGTCTATCTCGGGGGCGGCGTTCTCGACGTGGCCGGCCTGCAACAGCGAGGGCATGCCACACGCGACTTCGACGTTCTCGATGCCACGCCGGAGTTCGCCGCGGGCCTCGGCCCTGGTCTTGCCGTGTTCCTCGACGAGCAGTTCCGCGAGTTCGTCCTGGTGGGCCTCCAGGAGTTGCTTGAGTTCGAACACCGGCTGGATGCGCTCCTCGACGGGCCGCGAGCGCCAGTCCTCGAACGCCTCCCGTGCGGTCTGTACTGCCTCGTCGAGGTCGGCTTCGGAGCTGAATCCGACGGTCGCGACCGTGTCACCTGTCGCCGGGTTAACCACGGTCTGTCCGTCCTCGGAGGGGGCCGTCCAGTCGCCGCCGACGTAGTTCCTGGCCGCGTCGTATGTCACTGTCGTCTCTGATGCCATGTGTTCGGATCGGGTCCGCCCACCTAAATGCGTATCACTGTGCTGGCAGTCGGAGCCGGACAGTCGAGCGGGAACTAGATCGGAGGCGGGACGTGTCCCCCAGTTCAGCGGAGACGAAACGGCTAACTGTGAAACACCCCTGCGGACAAGGGATGGAAGTGGCCCTGCTCACGGTCGGGGACGAACTCCTCGCAGGCGACACGGCGAACACCAACGGGACGTGGCTGGCCGGCCAGCTCACAGAGCGGGGCGTGACCATCCAGCGCATCCTCGTGGTACCGGACGACCGGCCCACCATCGCGGAGTCCGTCGGCGAGTACAGCGACGCGTTCGACGCGGTGATCGCAACCGGCGGGATCGGCGGGACGCCAGACGACGTCACGATGGAGGCCGTCGCGGACGCCTTCGACCGGGAGATGGTCGTCAGCGACCTCGCGCTGGCGGACGTCGAGGCGCGGCTTGCGGAACTCGACGGGGTGATCCCCGGCCTCGACGTCGATGCCGAGGCGGAGGCGAGCATCCCGGAGGGGAGCCGTCCGCTGCTGAACGCCGAGGGGCTGGCACCCGGCTGTGTCCTGGAGAACGTGTACGTCTTCCCCGGAATCCCCGGCGAAATGAAGGCGATGTTCCACGACGTGGCCGACGCCTTCGACGGCGACGCGGTGTCACGGACCCTGTACACGGTCGAACCGGAGGCGAACCTCGTGTCGGCACTGAGCGAGGCCCGCGAGCGGTTCGACGTCCACGTCGGCTGCTATCCCGACAGGGAGGCACGGCACAACCGGCTGAAGGTGTCTGGGACTGATGCCGGGGCCGTCAAGGACGCCGCCGGGTGGCTCCTCGATGCGGTCGACGCGAGCGAGACGCCCGTCGAGCGCGACTGGGACCCCGAAGAAGCACACGACGGGTCCTGACGAAGAGGACATTTTTATAAGAGGAGAGACACAACCGGTGGGACATGCGACGGCGCAAATACCTCAAGGCAATCGCAGCGGGTACCGCAACGTTCAGTCTCGCCGGGTGTAGTGGCGACGGTGGCGACGGCGGCGACGGCGGCGATGGAAGCGACGGGAGCGACGGTGGCGACGGCGGCGACGGCGGCGGTGGCGATGGAAGCGACGGCGGCGACGGTGGGAGTGACGGAGACATGGAAGACGGCAGCGACGGCGGTGACGAAAACCCGTACGGGCTGGAGAACGGAGTCGTCCCCATCGGCTCGGACATTCCGTACAAGCCATTCGAGTACCGGACCGAAGACGGCGATCTGACCGGGTTCGACCCCGCCATGGCAGAGGCCATCTTCGTCGATGAGATGGGGCTGGACTACGAGTTCCAGAAGACGGCCTGGGACGGCATCATCGCGTCGCTGAACAACGGCAACTTCCGGGTCATCATGAGCGCGATGACCATAAACGAGACGCGCGACGAGCGTGTGGACTTCTCGGACCCGTACTTCACGGCCTACCAGACGATTGCCATCCTCGAAAACAGCGACATCAGCACGAAGGAGGACCTCCGCGGGAAGTCTGTCGGCGTCCAGAAGGGGACCACCGGCGAAGGTGCAGCAGAGCAACTCCAGGAGGAGTTCGACGGCGAACTCGAAATCCAGAGCTACGACCAGATCGCGGGCGCATTCGACGCACTCCTCAACGGCCAGGTTTCGGCTGTCGTCAACGACAACACGGTCAACGCCGCCTTCGTGAACGACAGGGACCCGGTCGTCTTCCTCGAAGGCGAAGGCGCGGCCGTGGATGCAGGTCAGGACGCCCCAGACTACCTCACGCTGACCGTCGAGAACTACGGCATCGCGTTCCGCGAGAACGACGACGAGTTCCTGCAGGCCGTCAACGAGGCGCTGGCCGCGGTCAAGGAGTCCGGGCGCTACGACGAGATCTACAGCGAGTACTTCTCCGGCTAATTCTCGCCCGGCCAATTCCGCGACTCTCACCAGAATTTATCAGCCCCCCGTATTATTACCAAGGCATGTCAGACGCCTACTCCGAACAGGGAACGGACGGCAGCGGGGCGAGTATCCTCGCAAACGACGCTCTCGTCAAGCGCATCGGCGAAGTCGTCGCCGGGTTGTTTACGCTGGCGATCCTCACCTTCCTCGGGTGGATACTCTCAACACAGGTCAACTACAGGCTGTTACAGTCGGTGTTCCCGCGGTTCGTCGAAGCCTTCAGACTCGTCGTGTTCATCGTCGTCGTCGCCAGCATCCTCTCAGTGACTCTGGGGACGCTCATGGGACTTGCACGGATTTCGTCCTCGCCGCTCACCTCGCGAATCGCGAAGGGGTACGTCGAGTTCTTCCGTGGCACTCCGCTGCTCTTCCAGCTGTTCGTCATCTTCTTTGGCATCCCGCGGCTGTGGCCCCCGGGACAGTTCCCCATCGGCGACTGGCGGGTCCCTGCGGCCGTCATCGGCCTGACGCTGAACCACATCGCGTACGTCGCAGAAGCCACCCGCGGTGGCGTCGGCGCCGTCGGCGAGGGACAGATGGAAGCGGCGCGGTCCCTGGGGATGTCGAAGGTCCAGGCGATGCGGCGGGTCGTCCTCCCGCAGGCCTGGCGCAACGCCCTGCCAGCCATCGGCAACGACCAGATCATCCTCGTCAAGGATACCTCGCTGTTGACTGTCATCGCCATCCCCGAGATCATGAGCGTCTTCCGGAACATAAACAGCAATCAGCTCGACCCCTGGACGCCGCTGGTGTGGGTCTGCCTGTTCTACCTGCTCGTGACGATGTCGATGAGCCTGGCGGTCAGCCTCCTCGAGCGCCACGCCGACTGGAGCAGCGAGGAGGGTGAGGAGACGGCCTCGCGGTGGCAGCGACTCCTCGGCTCGATCGGGAAGGGCCTCGGGAGGCGACAATGACAGAGGCACTCGTCGAATTCGAGGACGTGAACAAGTGGTTCGGACAGACCCACGTCCTCGAGGACGTCAGCCTCGAGGTCGAGGAACAGGAGGTGACCGTCATCATCGGCCCCTCGGGGTCGGGGAAGTCGACGCTTCTCCGGTGTACGAACCGCTTAGAGGAGATCCAGAGCGGCGAGATCCGACTCGACGGAGTCCCCATCTCTGATCCCGACGCCGACGTCAACCGCCTGCGACAGCGAATCGGGATGGTGTTCCAGTCGTTCAACCTCTTTCCGCATATGACCGCCAGGGAGAACATCATGCTCGGACCCAGGGACGTGAAGGGTATTCCGGAAGACGAGGCCCACGAGCGGGCTGAGTCGCTACTTGAGGATGTGGGGCTGGGTGACGAGGCGGACTCCTACCCGCCCGAACTCTCGGGTGGACAACAACAGCGGGTCGCGATCGCCCGCGCGCTCGCGATGGACCCGCAGGTGATGCTGTTCGACGAGGTCACCAGCGCCCTCGATCCGGAACTGGTCGGGGAAGTTCTCGACGTGATGCGCGACCTCGCGGAGGGCGGCATGACGATGCTCGTTGTCACCCACGAGATGGGCTTTGCCCGCGAGGTCGGCGACACGATCACGCTGATGTCAGACGGGAAGATCGCCGAACGCACGCCCGCTGCCCAGTTCTTCGACCAGCCACGGACCGACCGCGGCAAGGCGTTCCTCTCGCGGCTGCTGTGAGTTACTCCCGACCGGGTGGACGAATGATAATCATTATTAAGATGCGAAACCCCGGGATGGTATGGTGGACCCTGACAGTTCAGACGTGAGTCGACGGTCGTACATCAAAGGACTTGGTGCCGCCTCGTTCGTAGCTACGACTGGTTTAGCCGGGTGTAGTGGCGACGGCGGCGACGGCGGTGATGGGGGCGACGGTGGCGACGGAGGCGACGGTGGCGATGGCGGCGACGGGGACGGTGGTTCGTCCGGTAACGCCAACCAGAACACGCTCACACTCCAGGCGAACTCACCCGCCGCTGAGGGGTCGGTACACGGCGACGCTGCAGCCTGGGTCGGCGATATCGTCTCGGAACGGACCGACGGCGCCGTCGAGGTGGAGGCCTTCCGGAATTCAGAGCTCGGCGGTCAGGCCCAGTCCGTCCAGGACGTCTCCTCGGGTGCCCTCGACATGTACGTCATCCCGTACGCGCTGACGGCTATCGTCGACATGCAGGAGGCGCAGGTGTTCGACGCGCCCTACATGTACGACCCCGACAACCCCTACGAGGACATCTACGAGAAGACCGACCCTCAGGACTCCGAGCCCGCACAGGCTGTCATCGAGAACCTGGCCGAGCAGGCGGACATCCGCTCGCTCGGTGCGGTTGCACAGGGGACTCGCCGGGTGACGCTGAACGTCCCAGAGGACGCTGATCCCCCGCGGAACCCGGCGATGCTCTCGGAGTACACGATGCGTGCAGTTCCGATATCGATGTACGCCGAGGCGCTCAACGGGCTGGGTGCGGAGACGACGAACATCGACTTCTCGGAGGTCCCACAGGCGCTCGCGACTGGGAGCATCGACGGACAGGAGAACCCCTACAACATCATCAGGACCTCCCAGATCTACGAGGAACAGACCCACGTCATCGAGACGAATCACATGCACGTGCCGCTGGCGGTCCTGATGCACGAAGGGGTCTTCCAGGACCTCTCGGACAGCCAGCAGCAGGCCTTCTACGACGCCGTCCGGGAGATCCAGCCGCAGGCGACCGACCTTCTGGAGTCGAACCTCGAGGAAACGAAACAGCAGTTCCGTGACGAGGGGCTGACGATCGTACCGCCGGAGGATATCGACTACGACGCCTACCGGTCGGCGACCAGGGAGAACATCCGCGAACAGTTCCCCGACCTCCTCGATACGATCGAATCCCTGGCCCACGACGACTATCAGCCCTGAGCTGAGAGCCGTTCCGATCTCCACCGGAGATTCCCAGTATGAGTGGCTTTGGCCGAGTCATGGATCGTGCGTCGACGCTTTGTTACGGTCTCGCAGCTGTCGCACTCGGTGTGATCGTCCTGTTGATGGCCCTTCGCATACTCTCCCGCAACCTCGGTCTGGAGCTGGCCGGTCTCCAGTTGTACGCCCAGGCGCTGGGTGTGTGGATGGTGTTCATCGTCGCCGGCGCACTGGGGTGGGAACGACGACACATAGAGATCGACTACTTTTACAGCCGACTTCCGGATCGGGTGAAGCCCTACCACGACGTCGCAGTCCTGCTGGTCAACCTCCTCATGTGTGCGTTCATCGTCGTCGGCGCGGTGCTCGCGATGCAGGACTTCTGGACGGGGACGTCGCCGTCGGTGAACATCCCGCTGCCGCTGTACTATGTCCCCGTGCTCGTCGGGATCATGATGCTCGCGGCCGTGTACGTGAACCGGATTGCCCGGCGAGTGCGGGCGGTATTCGCGGAGGCCGAGTGAGATGGAGGTGTTCGGCCTCAATGCCGGCCTCCTGGTCATCCTGGCGTTCGTCGCTCTGGCACTGCTCCGTGTCCCGGTGTTCATCGCGCTCGCGCTGCCGTCGACGCTGTACGTACTCGCCACCGGCCGGCCGCTCCTGTTCACCGCCAACCGCATGGTCCGCATCCTCGACTCGTTTACCCTGCTTGCGATTCCCCTGTTCATCTACGTCGGATCGCTGATGAACCACGGCGAGGTGACCGCCAAAATATTCGAGTTCGCCGACGCCGTCGTCGGGCACTTCGCGGGCGGTCTCGCGCAGGTCAACATCGTGACGAGCCTCATCTTTTCGGGCATCTCGGGGTCCGCGCTGGCAGATATCGGCGGCGTCGGGCGCGTGCTCATCGAGACGATGACCAGCGCGGGCTACGAAAACGACTTCTCGGCGGCGCTGACGAGTGCCTCGGCGACCATTGGGCCAATCTTCCCGCCGTCGATTCCGCTGATCATCTACGGCATCATCGCGGAGGTGTCGGTCCTGCAGTTGCTCATCGCGGGCGCCGGCCCGGCGATCGTGACGGTCCTGCTGTTGATGGCTTGGACGGCCTACATCGCCCGGTCGCGGGATCTCCCCAAAAACGACAAGCGCGCAGAGATCCGTCAGATGGGTCGGTCGTTCCTGGTTGCGCTTCCGGCGCTGCTCACGCCGGTTGTCCTCATTGCCGGGATGCTCGGCGGCTTATTTACCCCGACCGAGGCGGCGGCCGTGACTGTCGTCTACATCCTCCTCATCAACACGGTCCTCTACGCGATAACCGACACTGAGTACCTCTGGACTGCGGCCGTCGAGACGGTCCGGACGACGGGCTCGATTGTCCTCATCGTCTCCGCAGCGGCGGTGTTCAGTTACGTCCTCTCGGTCGAGAACATCGACTCCCTTTTCGCCGAGTTCGTCTTCTCCGTCAGCCAGGACCCCATCGTGATTCTCCTCTTGGTGAACGCTCTCCTGTTGTTCATGGGCCTCTTCCTCGATCCCATCGCGGCGCTTGTGATGATGACGCCTATCGTCTTCCCCGTCCTGTTCGAGGTTGGGGTCGACCCTGTCCAGATCGGGGTCATCATGGTGTTCAACCTGATGCTCGGCCTGCTGACCCCGCCACTCGGGCTCTCGGTGTACCTCTCCGCCGACATCGCCGACACCTCCGTCGGCTCGGTGTTTCGCGAGGTTCGCGTCTACTACGCTGTTTTGCTCCTGGCCCTGCTCATCGTCACGTTCGTCCCGGACGTGAGCCTCATCTTCGTCGAAACCTTCCTCCGGTAATGTTTCCAAGAACCCCCGAATCCAAGCCATGACACGCCACGGATCGCATCCAGGGAGACAGGGTCGAACGCCAGTCACTCTGTCACGAACGGGAGGGCCGACACACCCAAACGGTGATCTGTCGTGACGGATCTCGACCTGACGACAACCGAGGACCGCTTGGAAGCATTGCGTCGGATGCTACTCATCCGCGAGTTCGAGGACCGTGTGGCAGAGCGGTACGCGGACGACGAGATACCCGGGTTCGTTCACCTCTCTCAGGGTCAGGAAGCCGTCGCAGTCGGAGCGTGTGCCGCACTCGCCCCTGACGACTACGTCACGAGCACGCACAGGGCACACGGTCACAGCATTGCAAAAGGGCTGTCCCCGGAACGGCTCATGGCCGAGATATACGGAAAGCAGTCGGGCTACTGCGGCGGAAAGGGCGGGTCGATGCACGTCGCGTCACCCGCGGAGGGGATGCTCGGCGCCCAGCCGATCGTCGGGGCGAGCGTCCCGCTCGGCGCCGGGGCTGCGCTCACCGCTCAGATGCGAACAGAAGACTGGATCGCGCTCGCGTTTCTCGGTGACGGAGCGACGGCAGCCGGACAGGTCCACGAGGGGTTCAATCTCGCCGCCACGTGGGATCTCCCGGTGGTGTTCGTCGTCGAGAACAACCGCTACTCGGAGGGGATGGTATTCGACGAACAGCACAACGTCGACGACATCGTGGAGAAGGCGCCAGCCTACGGTATCCCGGGAGATCACGTCGACGGACAGGATGTCACGGCGGTATTTTCGGCGGTGCGCGACGCCAGGGAACGGGCCGTCTCCGGCGAGGGGCCGACGCTGATTGAGGCCGAGACCTACCGGTATCGCGGTCACTTCGAGGGTGACGACCAGCCGTACCGGGCCGACGAGGAAATCGAGGAGTGGCGCCAGAGCCGTGATCCGATCGACAGCTTCAGGGCCATCCTGGAGGCCAGCGGGGACCTCTCAGCGGAGCAGTTCGACTCGCTCCTCTCGGATGTCGAATCGACGATAGACGGCGCAACCGAGCGGGCCCGGGACGACGCGACACCCGATCCAGAGGCGGCATACGGGACGGTGTTCGACGACCCCGTTCCCGAGATTGATCAGTCCCGGGGTGGGACAGGCCAGTGGGCGACGGGCGGAGAGGAACGAGAGGGGAGAGCAGACGCGACTCGGACCTCCGCCAGCTCGACCGATCGGCTGACCGTCCGCGAGGCGCTTCGAGGCGCAATCCGGGAAGAGATGGCGGACGACGAGGCGGTCCTCCTCGTGGGACAGGACGAGGAGATCGGCGGCTCGTTCGACGTAACCGCCGGCCTCTACGAGGAGTTCGGCCCGGTCCGGGTTCGCAATACACCAATCAGCGAGGCAGCGCAGGTCGGCGCGGGCGTCGGCGCCGCGGCGACGGGCCTGCGCCCCATCATCAACCTGAGTTTCGCCGATTTCGTCGGCGTCTGCTTCGACCAGGTGATGAATCAGGCCGGCAAGATGCGCTACATGTTCGACGGCGTCTGTGACGTGCCCCTGACGGTGCGTGCTGTCGAGGGTGGTGGGCTGAACGCCGCCGCACAGCATTCCGGGACGGTTCATACGCTGGCTGCACACCTCCCGGGAATCAAGGTGGTCGCGCCGGGAACGCCCGCCGCTGCGAAGGGGCTGATGCGGGCCAGCATCCGCTCTGACGACCCCGTCGTCGTCTTCGAAAACAAGACGCTCTACGACCGGGAGGGGACAGTTCCGACCCACGAGGAGTACGTCGTTCCGATCGGCGAAGCCGCGATCGAACGCCAGGGTGAGGACGTGACGGTCGTCGCGACCCAGCGCCTGCTCGGAGAGGCGCTGTCCGTCGCTCGTGACCTCGACCCGGACGTGAGTGTCGAGGTCGTCGATCCACGGACCCTGTACCCGCTGGATACGGCGACCATCGTCGAGAGCGTCCGCGGGACGGAACGGCTTGTCGTGGCAGACGAGAGTCCACTCTCGTACGGGTTCCACGCCGAGGTTGTCGCCCGCGTCTCGGAGGCTGTCGGATCGCTCGAGGGCCGAGTTCAGCGCGTCGGCGTCCCCGACACGCCGATACCGTTTGCCCCCGATATGGAAGATGAGGTTCTCCCGGACGAGGGCGACATTCGGGCAGCTATTCACCGGACAGTGTGAGTGACGGGAGCGAGTTACGCCGACGGTTCGATGTCGAGCGTGTCGTAGATGCTCGTCTCCGGCCCGACAGTCTCCCGCGTCACGACGTTCGCGAACTCGGATCGGTCGAGAGCGTCGACATCGGGGTAGTCGATCTCGACGAGATTCCCGGTCGGGTCCCTGAGGTACATCTGTGCGGTCCCGTTGAAGTCGAACACCTGCGGCGGTCCAGACTCGTCACCGACTGTGGCGAAGACGCCCCGCTCCTCGGCCCGGTGGTAAACCTCGACGAAGTTGTCGACGTGGATGCCGAAGTGGGCAAACATGATAGATTCGGCCTCCCGGCCCGGATCGTTCCAGAGGTGGAGCTGGATATCCCTGATACGGAGGATCTGGAATTCGATGCCCTCGTCGGCGTGGAAGTCCTCCTGGTTGCCAAACTGGGGCGTCGGAATCGGTTCACAGCCGACGACGGACTCGTAGAACTCGGTCGACTCCTCGACGTCCTCTGCGATGACGCTCACGTGCGTCAGTCGCGGGCCACGGTCGGATGTTGTCGACATGACTCGCCAAACATTCCCGCCGTTCGGGCAAATGTATTTCGACGAGGTGGTCGACACATTCTTTACCGGCTGTGAGTACGGACCCACATGAAGCGTCGGGAGATTCTTGTCGGCTGTGGCACGTTCGTCGCCGGGTTATCCACCGGGCTGGCGGTCAACGTCGACATCCCGTTCCTGTCACAGCAATCGTCCGGGACGGCGACGGCGGCGGACACCCCAACGGCGACGCCGATGACAGTGACGCTGGAGGCGACCGACGCGCCGACGGAGACGCCGACAGCCGCTCCGACAGACACACCGGAGCCGGCGGACACGCCAACTCCGACGCCGACGTTTACCCCGGACGGGATCGTCCACTCGCTCGGCGATCAGTTCACCGTCGGCGAGGGCGGCCAGGCGATCACGTACCGCATCGTCGACTTCTACCGGGCCAATGAGCTCGGGAGCGAAGTGAGCAAGACGACCGCCGAGGGGGTGTACCTGGTCGTGGTCGTCGAAATCACCAACCCGAGAGACTCCCGGATCGTGTTGCCCCTCAATGACTTCCGGCTCCGGAGCTTTGGCCTGAACGACTGGTTCACCTTTGCCGAGAGTGGCAGCAAGCAAATTGAGACCGACAGCCGGATCGATGCGGTCGGTCTGGCGACAAATTCTGTCAGTAGCGGCGAGACCGTGACCGGGGCAATCGCGTTCGACGTCGAACTGGACGCCGACTACTGGATCTGGGTCACGCCGGATGGCGAGGAGGAGACACCGGAACACTTCGTCGAGATTGGCGACGTCGCCGACGTCGAGCGGCTGTAACAGTATCAGTCCTGTTCCGCGCTGACCACCGGGGCAGGTTCGTCGGTCCCAGGTCGAGAGTCGGCCGAACGGGCGACGGTGAACTCCGCGAGCAGCGCCTGGAGATCCCGGCCGTGTGGCGGGAGGCAACTTCGGGTAGTATACGTAACCCGGGTGTGAACTGCGAGCCATGAGTTCGACCGACCGCATCGCGATCCTCGGCGGGACGTTCACTCCCGTCCACGACGGACACCGCGCGCTGTTACACAAGGCCTTCCAGACTGCGAGTCACGACGGTGACGGGGATGGACACGTTATCGTCGGCCTCACGTCGTCTCAGCTCGCCAGGGAAACCCGGAGTGACCCGGCCCACGCGGACCGACTCGGCGCCTTCGAGACGCGACGCGAACAACTCGAGGTGGCGATCGACGAGTTGAGCGGTGCATACTTCGCATCCTACGAGATCATCAGGCTGGAGGACACGCACGGTCCAGCCGGGAGCCGACGGGACATTGACGCGCTCGTCGTCTCTCCGGAGGGCAAAGCCCAGCACCGCGCCCACGAACTCAACCAACAGCGGGTGAACACCGGACTTCAACCCCTCGAGATTCACACCGCGCCGTTCGTCACGGCTGACGACGGCTCCCGGATCTCCAGCACCCGCATCAGGAACGGGGAGATCGACGCCCACGGGCGGCTCCCCGACGAGCCCGATTGATCGCTAAATCCCCCGCTCCATCTTGTACTCCGAGTCTCCGGACAGTTTCTCGAAGCCGACCTTCTCGTAGAGACTCAGAGCGACGTCGTTGTACCGCTCGACGCTGAGCCAGACTGTCTCGATTCCTTCCTCCTCCTGGGCCCACCCGAGCAGGCACTCGAGCAGGTTGGAACCGATGTGTGACTGCTGGTAGTCGCTCCGGACGAAGATAGCGAGTTCCAAGCGGGTGACCTCCATTGGCATCAGGACCGCGTGCCCGACTGTCACGCCCCCGTGCCATGCGATCAGGTTCATCCCCTCGTCGGTCAGGGATCCGATCCACGACTCGCGGCGCGACTCACTCCGGGGTGGGATGCCCTGCGAGCGGTCCGAGGGGTCCATCTGCTCGTACATTTCGACGAGCGCGCCGATATCCCCGTCGAGTCGCCGGACGTCGATGGTTCTGCCACCGTCGTCGGTAAACGAGAACGGCGGGCGCGGAAACTGCTCAGTCTCTCCACTCGCGTCGCCGCCATCCGTCACCTTCGACGAATAATCTCCCATCGTGGTGAACTACGCCGCTCGTGGATATGATTGTGGCGGACTTCATGCTGATGGCTACAACTTCGTGAGCATAGTCGACCCCGCGGGGGGTCGACATTGCTCACGGGCTTGTAGCCGTCAGTATCAGTCGCCATCCGTGCGCAGCACACACCGAGAAACGAGACAGGATTATAGATAAAATATACTATATTTTACTATAAATATAATACAAAGAATATAATGTTAGAGTGAAGATTCGCTCACTTCCAAATTAATCCAGTGGCAAGGTATAGCTGATTTCAAATCGGTATGGTATCGAATGATAGTCTACCGCCTCGATTGGTTTTCTTCCTATATCGGTACTACAATAAATTATAAACACACTATAGAAATGTTATAAGAATGCCATTTCGATCGGCTGGACTGGTGACGGCTCTGTGTGACGGTCACCGCGCCCAAAACGCGTAAGTAACCGCTCCGTCTACTATACGGCACTCGCATGTCAGAGAACGTGGGTGAGCCGAACAGTCGATACAAGGTGGGCCGGGTACTGTCCGAGTACGATCTGTCCAATCTCCACGCGAGGTTGCCGGATCTGTGGCTGGGGGACGGCGAAGAGTCGATGAGCCTGCGGGAACTCGCAGATCACATCAACGTCGCTTTGCTCCGGCAGGCAATGGTGGACGCCGGGGTGGACCCCCTCGAGGGGGAGGCGGAGAACGCCTACCGATTGCTCACCGCCGACGATGTCAGCGCCGGGGTCAGAACACAGCAACGCAACCGCCTCGAGCGCGAGGGAATCGACATCGAGCCGCTCGAGAGTGACTTCGTCACTCACCAGGCGGTCCACACGTATTTGACTGACGTCCTGGATGTCTCCAAGGAGAAGTCGGGCCACGCTGATCCGGTCGAAAAACACGAAAAACGCATCCAGCGGCTCAGGAGTCGCATGGAGGCGGTCAGCGAAAACTCCCTCTCGGAACTGGTAAACGCGGGTGATCTCACGCTCGGGGAACACAACGTCGTCGTCAATCTCCAGGTCTACTGTCGGGACTGTGGCTCACAGTCCGACATCTCGACGCTGTTTCGCGAGGGGGGCTGTGACTGTCAAGAGGGCTGAAAGTGTATTCTTGTCGACAGAATTGATGTACGCCCATCCCGTCGCGTGACACGGGTATGTGTGTAATTCTGCGGCGGTCATCTGCCAATATTTATTAGCGAGACGGTATAGAGTACGTGTGATGGCTTCAGCTGAGAGTGAGCACGCGAGTGTATCCCTACACGCGGAAAACGTCGGCGGCATCAATCGGACTGACGTCACGTTCGAGCAGGGTGTGACTGTCCTGGTCGGGCGAAACGCGACACACCGGACGTCGTTACTGCAGGCGGTCATGGCTGGCCTCGGAAGTCGGCGTGCGTCGCTCAAGGGCGATGCCGACGAGGGGCATGTCCGTCTCGAGGTCGGCGACGATATCTACACGCGGACGCTCAAGCGACAGGACGGCGGGACCGCATTCGAGGATGACCCGTATCTCGACGACCCGGAACTCGCCGACCTCTTTGCGTTTCTCCTGGAATCCAACGATGCACGCCGGACGGTCGCCCTCGGCGGGGACCTCAGAGAGATCATCATGGAACCCGTCGACGCCGAGGCAATCGAACGCGAGATCGACCGTCTCAAGGCCGAAAAGCGCGACACCGAGGAACGCATCGCCGACCTCGAATCCCTGCAATCGGAGTTACCCTCCCTCGAAAAGGAACACAGCCGTCTCGAATCCAAAATCGAGGAGACCCGCGAGCGACTCGAGGAGAAACGCGACAGCCTCGACGAGCGGTCGGCCGATGCCTCGGACATCGAGGCCGAACAGTCCGAACTCGAGGCGAAGATGGCCGATCTCCGGGACCGCCGATCCTCGCTCGAACAGACGGAGTTCAGGCTGGACAGCCAGCGTGAGAGCATCGACACTCTCGAAGCGGAGCTGGCCGACCTGCAGGACCAACGCGAGGACTTCTCGGGGGCCGGTGGCGAGGATCTGGCGGCGATCAGATCGGAGATCGACAGCCTGCAGGAGCGAAAACGACGGCTCGACTCCGAACTGACGAAACTCCAGAGTGTCATCCAGTTCAACGAGGAGATGATGGAGGGGACAAGCCCCGACATCGCCACGGCGCTGCGCGGGAAGGAGAGCGGGGCCGAGTCGGTGACGGACCAGCTCCTGGAGACGAACGAGTCGGTCGTCTGCTGGACCTGCGGATCGGAGGTCGAAGGCGAGCACATCGAACAGACTCTGGATCGGCTCCGTGACCTCCGGGAGTCCAAGTACAGCGAACAGAGCGAGGTCGAGTCCCGCCTCGAGAAGCTGAAAGCACGAAAGTCAGACGTCGAGTCAGAAAAGCGCGAGCGAGAGCGACTTGAGGGGAAGATCGACGACGTGCACTCGGAGATAGAAGAGCGTGAGGGAAAAATCGCCGACCTCGAAGCCGAGCGCGCCGAGCTCCGGGCGGCAATCGAAGATCTCGAAGCCGAGATCGGTAACATCGAAGTCCCCGACCGGTCGGACGTTCTCGAAGCCCACAAGGAGGTCAACGAACTGGAGATCGAACTCGATCGCCTCGAGGACGAACGCGACCGCGTGGCCTCGAACGTCGAGGAGATCGAGTCACGAACGGGCGAAATCGACGAGCTCGAAGAGCACAAGGCGGAGCTGCAGTCGAGATTGACCGATCTCAGGACGCGCATCGACCAGATCGAGGAGCAGGCCGTCGCGGAGTTCAACGACCACATGGAGACGGTTCTGGAGATCCTCGACTACAGGAACATCGACCGCATCTGGGTGGAACGTGCCGAACGCGAGGTCCGAAAGGGGCGGCGCACCGTCGAGGAGACCACCTTCGACCTCCACGTCGTCCGGAGCACTGGTGACGGCGTGACCTACGAGGACAGCTTCGGGCATCTGAGCGAAAGTGAGCGGGAAGTCACCGGGCTGATCTTCGCGCTGGCTGGCTACCTGGCCCACGAGGTCTACGAGGAGGTCCCGTTTATGCTGTTGGACTCGCTGGAAGCGATCGACTCGACGCGCATCGCGAAGCTCGTCGAGTACATGCAGGAGTACGTCGACTACCTTGTCGTCGCGCTCCTGCCCGAGGACGCCGCCGCGCTCAACGACTCCTACTGCCGTATCACCGACATCTGACCGAGTATGACACACGACACACCGATCCGCGTCGACCACGTCGGCATCGCAGTCGAATCGGTCGAGGCCGCCGAGCCTGTCCTGTTCGCGCTGGGCTGTCGGAAGCTCATCGACGAGTCCACAGAGCAGGGCTTTCGCTGGGCACAGTACGACTTCGATCGCCAGGCGTCGCGCCTGGAGCTGATCGCCCCGGAAGCGGAGGGCACGTTCCTGACGGAGTTCCTCGACAGGCACGGCCCCGGCCTCCATCACGTGACTCTAGAGGTTGCGGACATCGACGCCGTCATCACGGCAGTCGAGAGCGCCGACCTGCGAGTTGTCGAGTACCAGGAGTTCGAGGACTGGACTGAGGCCTTTGTCCCGCCCTCCAACCCGACCGGCGCGCTCTTCCAGCTGTTCGAGTTCCACGCGAGCTACGACGAGGGGCGCCCCCCCGCCGACAGACTGTACGTCGACGGCGATCGGCTGACCGAGTCATAGACCGAGCTTTTTCTTCCCGGGGGCGTCGAATGTGGACATGGAGAAAGTGTCCATCGACGGCGTCGAACCCGGGACGACCGACGACCACCGAACACACGACCGGCGCGCCCTGACCGACGCGCTGAACACCTCTGACGTCGCCGTCGTCCACTACGTCCTCGAACCCGGCGAACGGTTCAGCGGATCCTTCCACACCCACATGGACCAGGAGGAGATATTCCTCGTCGTCGAGGGCGAGGCGACCTTCGAGACGCGCGCGCCCGACACCGCGGGGACGGGCGGGGAAGAACCGAGCGAGACCAGAGAGATCACCGTCGAGGAAGGTGAGGCGATCCGGTTCGCTCCCGGCGAGTACCAGACCGGGTGGAACGATGGCGACGAGACCGTCGTCGCCTACGCGCTCGGCGGGCCCCGAGACAGCACAGACGTTCGCATCGCCCACATCGCAGGCTACGGGGACGTCTCCTGTCCCGAGTGTGGACACGACAGCATGCGTGTCGACCCGACCGAGACGGACGCGAACCTCGTCTGTCCCGACTGTGGGACGGCGTGGGGGAGCTGACGACTGCTCTTCTCGCCCCCTAATTTCGGCCTTTTTCAACCGTTTACGCTTGTGTATGCAAATTTTTCACAACGTTTCGGCAAAACGTAGCTGTGCTATGAGCGGACTGGAAGATCAGCGAGAGAGGGTTTATCCGCCCGAGAGTGGCGCCACCCCACCGGCTTCACACATGGCTTTTGTACGTCGCCGAAAGACGGTACTCCAATGGGCATCTCGGTCGCGTATCGCGAGGAGGCCACCCTCACCATCTCGTGGACCGAGGTGACCGGTGCCATCGGGGACTCGATAACGGTCCTGCCGATCGTCGTGACAGTCGCCGTCCTGTCGGACCTGTCGCTCGCCACGATGCTCGTCTGGTTCGGCGTCTTTCAGATCGTGTGGGGACTCTACTACGGCGTCCCGGTATCCGTAGAGCCGATGAAGGCGCTCGCGGCGCTCGTGATCGCCGGAACGATCACGACGGGCGAACTCCTCGTCGCGGGTATCGGCCTCTCGCTGGCGCTCCTCGCCATCGGGGCGACCAGGTCGCTCACCCACCTGGAACGGCTCATCGGCTCGCCAGTCGTGCGCGGGGTCCAGTTCGGCGTCGCTCTCGTCTTGCTCGAGACAGGTGTTCGGCTGGGGAGTGGTGATCTCCTGCTGGCAGGTGTGGCCGTCGCCGTCACGCTCGCGCTGATCGCGCTCGGCTACCGACAGCTGAGTGCGCTCGCCGTTTTCGCGGTCGGCGGTGTGGTCGTGGCGTTCCAGACCGGGATGCCGGCGCCAGCGATCCCGCCAATTGGCGGTCAAGTACTCTTTGGTCCGGGCGATCTGTCGATCCCTGCCGCGGAGGCGACGCTCGCCCAGCTTGCGATGACACTCGGCAACGCGGCGCTTGCGACGTCGGTGCTGCTCGCGGACTACTTCGATAGGGACACCTCGCCCGACGAACTGTCGGCGAGCATGGGCGTGATGAACCTGGTTGCGATCCCGCTCGGTGGGTTCCCGATGTGCCACGGCAGCGGCGGTGTCGCCGGCAAGTACGCCTTCGGGGCCCGGACGGCCGGGGCAAACGTCATTCTCGGGCTGGGGTACGTTCTCGTTGCGGTCCTCGCCGTGGGCTTCGTGGCGGCGTATCCCGTCGCGGTGCTCGGCGTCATCCTCGCTTTGATTGCCCTCCAGCTCGGCTCGACCAGCCTCGACCGGACGGACGAACACCTGTTCGTGGTCGCTGTCGGCGCGCTCGGGCTGGCGTTCAATCTCGGCCTCGCGTTCGTCGTCGGAATCGGGGCACACCTCCTCCTGCGGTGGCGCCGGCCGGAGCGATTTCGGGGGTGAGTCAGTCGTCGGCCGGTGCTTCGTCCCCGGACGGCTCGATGTCGACCTCGATCTCGGCGGCTGCGGCCTTGTACTCGGGGATCTTCGCGCGCTCGTCGAGCACGTCGTTGGTGAGCCTGTTCGCGGAGGCGGCCGCGAAGTGGGGCGTCGTCCAGATTGCGCCCTCCTTTATGTCCTCGGTGACGTTGGCCTCGACGGTGATCTCGCCCCGCCGGGACGTGACCGTCACGTAGTCGCCGTCCTCGATGCCGTACTCCTCGGCGTCCGTGGGGTGGACGTCGACGAAGTTCTCGGGCGTCTGGCGGTTGAGCGTCGGCGAGCGTCGGCTCATCGTCCCCGTGTTGTAGTGTTCTTCGAGGCGCGCGGTCGTCAGAATCAGGGGGTACTCCTCGTCCGGGGTCTCCTTGGGCTCCTGATGACGGACGCCCTCTATCTGGCCGAGTCCGCTCTCGGTCTCGAAGCCGTCCTCGTAGAGGAACGGGTCGCCCTCGTCGCCCGGCTCGTAGCAGGGCCAGTGGACGCCCTCCTCGCCCAGGATGTCGTAGGTCATGCCGTGGTAGCTCGGACAGACCTGGCGCAGCTCCTCGAAAACCTCCTCGGGGCCCTCGAAGTCGAAGCCACTGCCGGGCTCGGCCCGGCTCTCCGAGGAACTCCGTCCCTCGCTCTCATCGAACAGACGGGTGCCCACCTCACAGAGGATGTCGAGGTCGTGTTTGGTGTTCTCGTGGACCTTCTCGACGGGGCGCATCCGCTGGACGCGCCGGTCGGTATTGGTGACCGTCCCGCCGCGCTCGGCCCAGGTCGTCGCCGGCAGCACCACGTCGGCGTACTTGGCCGTCTCCGTCATGAAGATGTCCTGGACGGCGATGAACTCCAGTTCCTCCAGGCGTTCCTCGACGCGGTTGCCGTCGGGCTCGGACATCACGGGGTTCTCGCCCATGATGTACAGCCCGTGGACCGATTTGCCGGCCTCGTGTGAGATTTCCACGTTCGTCAGCCCGGGTTCGTCCGGGATCTCGAAGCCCCAGACCTCCTCGACCGACTCGCGGGCCTCGTCGTCGTCGACGAGCTGGTAGCCCGGCAGGACGTTCGGCATCGCGCCGACGTCGCAGGTCCCCTGGACGTTGTTCTGTCCACGGAGCGGGTTGACGCCCGTGCCGGGCCGACCGAGGTTGCCCGTGATCAGCGCGAGGTTGATCTCGTTTTGGACGTTGTCGACGCCGCAGGTGTGCTGGCTCATTCCCATCCCGGTGAAGATGGCCGCGTTGTTCGCCTTGGCGTACTTCTCGGCGGCCAGCTCGATGTCCTCCAGGGGGACGCCACACTCCTCGGCGGCCGCCTCCTTGTCGAAGTCCTCGAGGGTCCCCGTCAGGTCCTCGAAGCCCTCGGTGCGCTCCTCGATGAACTCCTCGTCGAGCCAGTCGTTTTCGAGAACCGTCTTGATGACGGCGTTCAAAAGCGGGATGTCGGTCCCCGGCTCCAGCTGGAGGTGCATGTGGCGGTCGGTTTCGTCGATCTCGAAGGATCGCGTGGTCTTGTTCGCGTGGGGGTCGACCTGGATGACCGTCGCCCCTTCGAGGACGGCCTGTCGGAAGTACTGGCTGTTGGCGATGGGGTGTTGCTCGCCGGGATTCGCGCCCTGGATCCAGAACACGTCGGCGGCCTCCTCGAGGTCGGCCATGCTGTTCGTCATCGCCCCCGCACCCAGCGAGGTCCGCAGCGCCCACACCGTCGAGGCGTGACACATCCGCGTGCAGTTGTCGACGTTGTTGGTGCCGTACCGGCGCGCGAGCTTCTGGAGGAGGTAGTTTTCCTCGTTCATCGTCTTCGAGGAGCCGAAAAAGCCCATCGCGTCGGGCTCGTGGTCCTCGCGAATGCGCTCCATCTCTGAGACGATGAGCTCGTAGGCCTCCTCCCAGGAGGCCTCACGGAACTCGCCGTCCTCCTTGATGAGCGGGTCTGTCAGGCGGTCCTCGTGGTCGACGACCTCGGTCGCCGCGCCGCCCTTGATGCAGATCCGTCCTTCGTTGACCGGAGCGTCACCCCACGGCCGGAACTGCATGTCGCCGGGGTCCTCGCCTGGCTGTACCTTGATCCCGCATCCGACACCGCAGTACGGGCAGATCGTCTTGACCGGGTCCTGATTTTCGCTTGACATAGTTTCGTGTCCACCACGGGGTGGGAACTCCCCGAATAGCTTGTTACAAATGCTCCCTCTACGAGTATGAATCTTGTCCAAGCGGGCTTTCTGCCCCCACGTCCTGCCGACATACCCGGTTCTAGAACCCAAACGTTCAGGCGAGAGACACACCAAAGTCGAGCAATGGAACTCACCCGCTCCCGCATCGAGGAGAAGGCGAGGGAATACGAGCAGGAGGAACCGCTGTACGCCGTCGAGTCCGAACACGTCGAGATGCTTCCCGGGACGTTCCGGGGCGACGACTACGGCTGGCGGGACCTCGAGTGGGTCGTCCAGTGGTACTTCAGGCGCTATCTCGGGGCGTATCCCGACGAGCAACGCCGACAGACCGAGGAGAAATTCCACGACAACAGCTTCGAGGACGTCTCTGAGGCACTCGCCGTGGCGACATCTCAGGCCGAGACGGCCGAGAAGCTGCGCGGGCTGACGGGCCTGGCCGGCGTCGACGTCCCGGTCGGGTCGGCCTTTCTCCAATTTCTGTACCCAGAGCGATATGTTGTGGTTGACGAGCGCGTCTGGGGCGTCTTGTGCGAGGCTGAGAAGTTGGAAGGGGCCTATCCCGACCCGCCGACGATCGGGGAGTACCTGACCTTCGATAAGGTCTGTCAGGCTCTCATGGATCGGTTTGACGTGGACGCGTGGACACTCTACCGGGCGCTGTGGCGACTCTGACAGAGGTGGGTTGTCGGTCTCGGCCGGTCACTCACGGTCATAACTCCACTCACTCACCGGCACGTCAGCGAGTGGCGTGTCGTCGTCGACGGCCTCTGCCAGATCCAGTCGCTCGACCGTCTCGCGTGTGGGCCGGCCATCCGGTCCCCAGCCACGCTCCTGGTAGTAGGCGTCGAGCATGGTCTCGAACCGCTCTTCCTCGATTGCTTCGCCGGCGTTCGGGCCCGAAGAAAGCGGCTCCCGAAGCGTCGCGGGCAGCGCGTCGTCGGCTCGGGAGACGCCCTCTCGGACGTTGAACAGCCGCGTCAGCGTCCATATCCGCTCGCCGACGGTCGCGAGATCACCCGCCGTTTCCAGTCCGACGGCCCCGAGCCACTCCACGCCGAGGTCCTCGAAGGCCTCGCCGACGAAGTCGTCGACGATCAGCGACCAGAGGACAGACCGGCTGTCCTGTTCGCTGATGACGGCTTCGGCGGCGCGCTCGGGGGACCACTCGTCCCCGAAGACCTCCCGCTCGACCGGCCGGGCGCGGCGGTGACAGGCCCCGCGGTCGCTGGTCGCGTAGGCAAGCGCCATGCTGTGGGCGCCGCGGGGGTCGTAGGCCGGCAACTCCATCTGTTTCACTGTCGGGACGAGTTCTTCGCCGCCGAACCGGTCGGCCGCGGCGTCGACACCGCCGGCGAGTGCGTCTCCGAGTGGCGTCTCACGGGTCGCGATCTCCGACAGCAGCGCACGCGCGTCGGCCGGTTCGCCAAAGGAAAGCCCCCGGTCGATCAGCCCGTCGTCGCCGGCCTTGATCGCCCACGCCACCGCGCTGCCCGCGCTGATGAGGTCCAGCCCGAGGCGGTTGCAGGTCTCGCCCAGCGCCGCGACGGCGTCGAACTCGTCGATACCCAGCCCCGCACCCAGGCTCATCGCGGTGGCACCGCGCGGGACGCTCTCACCGTCTTCCGTCTCGACGCGGAACCCGCGTGGGTCGTCGCTGTCGCCCTCCCGCCCCGAGGCGTGGTCCTGAACGGCCTCGATTCCCACCGCGTCTGCCCCCTCGAACTGGCCGTCCTCCCAGCCACGCGTCGAGAGTATCCCCATCTCGTTTGCGAAGTCGACGGTCTCGACGGTCCCGCTGGCATGCAGCCACTTGCCCGTGTCGTCCTCGCGGTACCGCCGGGCGTACTCCTCACGGAGTTCCGCCAGCCCGGACGGCGGGTCGCCCCGGGCGACGACGGCCTTCAACCCCTTCGCGCCCATCACCGCGCCCGCACCCCCGCGACCGGCGTGGTGTTCGCCCGCGTCAGAGGCGATGGTGGCGTATGCGACCCGGCTCTCGCCCGCCGGCCCAATACACGCCACCGCGCTCTCGGGGAACGCTTCGGCGGTCGTCGCGACGTCCTCGCCCCACGTCTCCGCGGGTTCGACGGCCGCCTCCCCACCTTCGATCACGATCCGAACTGGCTCCTGGGCTGTTCCGGTCACGAGCAGGCCGACGTGGTCTTCGAGTGCGCCGACAAGCGCGTCCGGGAACTCCCCGCCTGCATAGGAATCGAGGAAGCCCCCGGTTAGCGGCGACTTCGTGACGGCAGCGTAGCGCGATTCGCCGGGCAACAGCCCCGAGAGCGGGCCGAGCATGAAAAGCAGGGCGTTCCCGGGGCCGAGCGGGTCGGCCCCCGCGTCCAGTTCCTCGTAGAGGTACCGGGCACCCAACCCTTTCCCCCCGACGTACCGTGCCAGCCACTCCTCAGGGACCGGGACACTCTCTGTCGATGCCGCCGAGAGATCCACGCGGAGAAGCCGGTCTGGCGTGGGGACAGGCATGGAGAACTGATAGGTGGGGGACCATCAAAAGAGTTGTTCCGTCCGTGAAATTCTAAAGGGCAAGCCGCGAAAGGCCGGTATGGGTGCAGGTATCATCGTAGCGGGCGGGCGGTCGACGCGCTTTGGCGATCGCGACAAGGCGGTCGCGGACCTCGCAGGGGCGCCGATGATCCGGCGGGTCGCAGACCGGATCAGCGGCGCAGTCGACGAACTCGTCGTCAACTGCCGGGCCGACCAGCGCGACGCCATCGCGAGGGCGCTGGAGGGAGCCGACCACGCCCCGACCTTCGCCCTCGACGAGAACCCGGGTGCAGGGCCGATGGCCGGCATCGCGACCGGGCTGGCCGCCGTCGAGGCCGAGTACACCGTCGTCGTCGCGTGTGACATGCCCTTCGTCGATCCGTCCTTCGTCGAGTTCCTCTTCGAGCGCGCCTCGGGACACGACGCCGCCGTGCCGCGGCCCGACGAGTGGTTCCAGACCACGCAGGCAGTCTACCGTGCGGAGCCGATGGCCACAGCCTGCAAGGATGCCCTCGAACGCGGCGAGGGCAGGATCGTCGAACCGCTGTTCGAACTGGACTACGTGGTCGTCGACCGGGAGGAGATCGAAGCCCGGACGTCGGTGGAGACATTCAAGAACCTCAATACGCGCGAGGAGTTCGAGGCCGCAGCTGATCGGCTCCGCGAGTAGCTGTCGCCCTCGGGCGTCCGCTGGAGCGGCCGTGGTTCGCCTCCCCGGGCCTCCCCGTGTCGACCCGGAAGAGACAGCCCGGATGTTTCGGCTGATCGACCCGTCTGCTTCCGATCGCCTGTTGGACCGGCCCACACAACTGGTCGACAGACTCCTCGGGGGTGATCTCGACACAGCCGGAAACGAGGAGTGAAACGAGGCGTCCGTTCGAGAACCGAACCACAACCCTGCTTAGCCTCGACCCCGAGAGTCGAGGTATTGATGGATCCCCTCGATTGCGGTCTCCCGCGACGGGAGGTGCTCAAAGCAGCTGTGGCGACCGGGAGTGCGAGTGCGCTGAGTGCCTGTCTGGACATCGGTGGCTCCGAGCCGGTTCCGTCCGGCGATCCGGACGCGAAACCCCCGCGCCAGCATGCCTGGCGCGAGTCCATCCGGCACGACGAGCACGGAAACTCGCAGCTCCCGAAACACCAGGTGCTCCTCTACGTCGATATCGACGAGGAGGGCCACCCGTCAGTTGACACCCGATCGACGCTCGAACGGGCGCTGACGGTTCTGGACCGGGGCTACGAGTGGAGTCACGAGGGGCTGCTCCACTCGATCGCGTATTCGCCGTCGTACTTCGCGCAGTTTGGCGAGTCGCTCCCGGGCAACGTCAATCTTCCACAACCGGAGGCGCTCTCCCCGTTCGAATCACCGACGTTCGATACCCAAGATGCGGTCGTTCACCTGGCGAGCGACCGCGCCGAGGTCGTCATTGAGGCCGACCGGGCACTCCGGGGTGAACGCGATCGGGCGAACGGCGAACCAGTCGAGGCGCGGCTGACCGACGTTGCGACGATCGACTCGCGACGGACCGGGTTTATCGGCGCGGGGCTCCCGGCAGACCACCAGGATGCGGCCGGCATCCCCGATTCACAGCCGGTTCCAGACGCCTCGCCGTTGTTCATGGGTTTCGAGGCCGGGTTCCGTGGCAATCAGGCCTCCGAAGACTACGTCACGATCCAGGACGGGCCGTTCGCGGGAGCCACGACGAAAGTGATCGCCAATCTCCGCCAGCGCCTCGATGACTGGTATGTGGAACAGTCCTACGAGGATCGCGTGGCGGAGCTATTTAGCCCCAGCCACGCGGACAACGAACTCGTCGGGGGGGTTGGTTCGAATCTGGGCGCCAATAGCGGTATCGACCGGTTCGTCGACGATATCGAGGACGACGCGAGGGCGCATGGCCGTATCGGCCACGCACAGAAGGCCGCCAGAGCGAACAGAGATCCTGCCGGGAATGTCAAGCTCCTCCGTCGCCACTTCGAATCGACGGACGTCATCGGATCGGATCAGGACGTTGCGAGTCTTCACTTCCCCTCGCTCCAGCGTCAGATCACTGACTTCGAGTCGGTCCGTCGGGCGATGAACGGGACGGACATCACCGAGATTACGCCAGCAGTCCGTCAGCGTGTCAACAACGGCATCCTCGAGTACATCTTCGTTCGTCGTCGTGGGTACTTCCTCGTCCCGCCCCGTCGACACCGATCAGTCCCGACTCCACGGCCGGGGGTTGTGTAAACCACGCGACTGTAGCACGTCGTAACCCGAACGGTTATGTAAATCCGACAGGAATATGCGTGTAGACATGCGACATGCTGCTGCGGGGAACGCGCTCATGCTCAAGCTGGCGACGAGTGCGTCTCACCACTACTCACACACCACCGCAGCCCACCCAGCAGCAGGGTGGCATGTCACCCCACGTGACTCCCCCACTGGTGGCTGCAATCGGGGAGTCGGGCCGATGGCCCAGCCTGCTGCTCATACTGACGGCGTCCGGTTGACGACCTCGACGCCGTAGCCCCGCTCGGTGATGGCCCCGACGATGTCCCCGGAGTGGTCCGCGCCGCTGGTTTCGACCTCGAAGACGAGGTACGCCTCGCCGACGTCGAGGTCGTCTATGGCCCGGTCGTGGCGGACTGAGTGAATGTTCGCGCCCTTGTCGCCGATGACGCCGGCGATTTCTTCGAGTGTCCCGGGCTGGTCGTCGATGCGGACCCGGATCCGGAGGATCTGCCTGCGGCGGGTCAGGGCGTGGACGAGGACCGTCCGCATCATCGTCATGTCGAGGTTACCTCCACAGAGAAGCGGCATCACTGACTCCCCCTCGACGTCGACCGAGTCGCCGAGCACCGCGGCGACCGAGGCCGCCCCGGCGCCCTCGACGACCTGCTTCGCCCGCTCCATCAACAGGAGGATCGCCTCGGCGATTTCGCTGTTCGTCACGGTGACCACCTGGTCGACGTGTTCGTCGATGATCGAGAGCGTCAGTTCCGAGACACCGCCGGTCGCGATGCCGTCTGCGATCGTGTCGACCGAGTCCAGTGACACCGGCACCCCCTTCTGGAGGCTCTCGGCGACCGTCGCCGCCCCCTCTGCCTGAACGCCGACGATGCGCGTCTCCGGGGCGAGTTCGGCGTACGCCGTAGCGATGCCGCTGATGAGGCCGCCGCCACCGATGGGGACGACCACGGTGTCCGCGCCGGGTGCACCCTCGTACATCTCGACGCCCAGCGTCCCCTGGCCGGCGACGATCGCAGGGTCGTCGAAGGCGTGGACGAACTCGGCATCGGTTTCGACGACCAGGTCCCGGGCGTGAGCCATCGCGGCCTGGAAGTCCCGGCCGACGAGTTCGACCCTTGCACCGTAGCCGCGGGTCGCCTCCACCTTCGCCTGCGGTGCGGCCCGGGGCATCACGATTGTCGACTCGACGCCGAGCCTCGTCGCAGCGAGCGCGACGCCCTGGGCGTGGTTGCCGGCGCTGGCCGCGACGACGTGGTCGATGTCCCCCGCCTCGAGGCGCTTTGCGAGCTTGTTGTACGCCCCCCGGGTCTTGAACGACCCCGTCCACTGGAGGTGTTCCATCTTCAGCGTGACCCGCTTGGCCCCGGTCATCGACTCGAGGGAGGTGCTCCGCTCTACCGGCGTCTTCTTGACCACGCTCGGGTCGTCGAGCCGGTCACGGGCCGCCTCGATGTCGGCGTACTCGACCGTCTCGGTGCCCTCACTCATCGCCCTCTCCCCGGCGCCACGCCGGTGACGGTTCCGACACCCTTCGAGCGGCCCTCGCGGAAGACGAAGCGTTGCCCTTCCTCGACCAGATAGGGGCGGAACTTGAACCGGACCCGTGCCGTCCCGGTGTCCCCGGGGAGGAGCTGGTCGCCCTCGGGGTAGAAGGCGGCGACCTCGCTGACCGTCTCCAGGTGGACGACGGGCTCGTAGCCGGGCCCGATGCACGTCGGGTGGTTGAGGACCATCACCTCGGCCTCGAACTCCCGGACCGGCTCGGGGGTGGCCCCGCGGGGGACGAGCGCCATCCCGCGTTCGATAGCCTCTTCCTGGACGCCCTTCAGCGCGATGCCGACGATGCGCCCGGCCTCGGCCTCGTCGACGCGGTGGTAGTGCATCTCGATGGACCGGACCTCGACGGTCTCGAAGCGGCCGTCGGGCATCGGGCCGAGCAGGAGTTCGTCGCCGGCCTCGACGCGGCCGGACTGGATCGTTCCGGAAGCGACCGCGCCGACCCCCGTGACGTTGTAGGTGCGGTCGACGTACATCCGGAACTGCTCGTCTGCGACTCCGTCGCCGGTCTTCGGGAGGCGCTCGAACAGTTCGTCGAGGGCGTCCAGCCCCTCGGTGGTGACCGCGCTCGTGGTGATCACCGGGACGACAGTCTCGGAGATCTCCTCGATGGCCGCATCGACGCCGTACCGGTCGATCCGCAGCGGCGTCTTGTCGACCTCGCGGAGCAGGGCCTCGACCTCCCGCTCGACCTCGCGGACCCGCTCGGCGTCGACGAGGTCGGCCTTCGTGATGGCGACCATCGTCGGGAGGTCCGTCGCAAGCAGGATGCCCAGGTGCTCGCGGGTCGTCTCCGTCGGGCCGTCGTCGGCGGCGACGGTCAGCAACCCGTAGTCGAGCTTCTGCCCGACCAGGCCGCGGATCGTGGTGCGGAGCCACGGCTCGTGACCGACAGTATCGACAAAGGAGACGAGGCGGTCAGCCTCCTCGACGACGCGGGCGCGGTCGTCCTTCCGGTGGGGGTTGTCCATCCGGACCGACCCCTCGTCGTCGAAGCCGTAGACGCCATACGAGAGGTCCGCGGAGAGCCCGCGCTCGATCTCGTGGGGCTGGACGTCGAGAAACGAGCGGGTGCCGCCCTCGCCGTCGTCGGCCTGGCCGGTCACCAGCGACCCCACGAGCGTCGACTTCCCGTGGTCGACGTGGCCGGCGGTCCCGACGACGATGTGTTCGTGATCCTCCATGACCGCCCCCTCACGGATGAGCGCCACGCCGACGAGACCATCGCCGTCGACGCCCCAGGTCTGGACGTCCTCGATGTGGGCGCCGGCCTCCTCGGCGAGCAGGGAGAGGACGTCCATCGACTCGGAGAAAGCCTCGGGATCGATCCCGGCGACGCCGCCGTCGTCGGTGACGCCGACCACGTAGGTGGCCTCCCCCTCGCCCGAGAGGACGCGGTGGCGCAGTTGTGCGGCCAGGCTCTCGAAGCGCCCTTCGGCCGCGTGTAGATCTTTCGTGAGCCGCTCTTTGAACTCGACGCTGCCGCCCTCCTCCTCCCCGCGCTCGATGGCGCGTTCGAGGGCGGCCCGGTCGGGGCTCATGCGGACCGGTTACGCTCGGTCGAACAAAAGCCTTCCCCGGGTCTCTACGACTCCTCTTTCCACTCCCTGTACCACTCGGGTTCGCTGACGGTCGTCGTCCCGACGCGGCCGTAGGTAACCTCGCGTTCGGCCACGAAGGTTCGGTCGGGGTGTTCGACGGTGGCGCGGACAGAGAGGTCGTGGACGAACCCGCGCGAGTCGATCAGCGCCCGGACGGTGTAATTGCGGAACGTGACGGCAGAGTCGGACTCCGGCGATCCGGTCCCGACGACGCGGTACAGCCGGTCTCCTTCCTGCTCGACGCGGGTGACGTTCGTCGTCGGCGTCGACAGGTAGCGGGTCACAACCTGTTTCCTGACAGTCTCTGGGGTCGGGCCGACGTTCTGGCGCTGGTCGACGCGGAACACCCGGTCGTAGCTCTGGTTCGTCTCGTTCCAGCCTGCGGCGTAGGAGACGACCCCGTCGTGGTAGAGCGCCCCGAGTCGCGACCGGTTGCCCGAGACTTCCTCGGACGTGACCACCAGATACCGGCCGTCCTCGGCCGCGATGTCGATGTCGCGCTGGATGCGCTCCCCGCCGGCGCGCAGGTTGCGCGGCCGGTACCAGTCAACCCAGACCGTGTGTGACTTGTTCCCCAGGGCCCGGTCGTGGGCGGCTGCCAGCTCGTCTACGTCCTCGATGCCCGAACTCGTCACGCCCGGCGGCAGGCCGGCGTCGGGGCTGATCCCGCCCGGCGACAGCCCCTCGCTCTCGCGCGGGTGAGGAGCCGGATCGCCGCCGACCGCCAGCGAGTCGTCCTCGACCCCCTGCAGGGCCGGCACCGTCCGTTCGACTGGCCCGCCATCCGTGGCTGGGCCCGACCCCGAGTCGGGGAGTACCGCGAGGCCGGCGACGGCACCGAGCCCGAGAGCCACGACGAGGACGCCGACGACGACTGCCGGCTGTGCCTGCGTGCCGACGGTTGCCAGCCCGCGCTCGACTCGCGCCGAAAGCGGCGCCGGGAGGTCCGCCGGTGCCGCTCCGAGGTGACGTTCACCCAGGCGCCGCGAGACCGCCCGGTCGATGCCGTAGCCGAGCGTCTCGCTCAGGGCTGTGGCGTCGACGACACGGGCGTCGCCCGAACTGGGGTAGCCGTCCGGGGCGACCACCACGTCGGCGTCCAGCTCTGCCGGCTCGATCCCCAGCAGGCCGGATTGCGGGGCGATACGGATACGAACCGACTCCGGGCCGTGACTGGCGACGACGACATCGCCGTCCCGTGTTGTCTCGTAGCCCCGTGCCTCCCACAGGTCAGCGACGAGCGCGGCCAGCACGTCCCGGTCGAGCCGCCGGAGGTGATGCTCGACGACCGCCGGGTCGAACGCGGACCGGGGTGACGTGGGCGGGCCCCCCATAGTGTCTCTGTTGGGGTTCGATCACTATAGGTGTCAGGCCCTGGTGAGCCACTCGACGGCCTCCAGAAACCCCTCGCCGTAGCTCGCGTCGGTGACGTGGTCGGCGGCCCGCCTTGCCGCCCCGTCGGCGTTCGCGACCGCGACGGCACGGCCGGCCCGCTCGAAGGCCGAGACGTCGTTCTCCGAGTCGCCGATCGCGGCAAAGGCCCCGGGCGACAGGTCGAGTTCTGCCGCCACCCGTTCGAGTGCCGCGCCCTTCGAAATGTCGGGCGACTTCACGTGGTAGGCGAAGCCGGTGTCGACGACCTCCAGGCCGTGGTCGGCGGCGATAGCCTCGAGTGGCGCGAGCGGCGCGTCCCGGCTGACGGCCATCTCGGTCTCCCGCCAGCGGTTGATGACGTCGACTGTCCCCCACCCGAGGTCGTACCCCCGCTGTCGGTACTCGTTGGCGACGGCCTGTGCGCCTTCACGGTCACCCTCGAAGTGGAGGGTGTCGGTCGACTCGACGAGTGCGACGCCGCCGTTTTCCGCGATGACGATCACGTCGATGGCGAGAAACTCACAGAGTGCGACCGGGTAGGGGATGGCCTTCCCCGTGGCGACGACGACCGGTGCGGGCCAGTTCCTGAGGGCGGTGAACACTCGTGGGTCGAGTTCGCGGGAGGCGTTGGTGAGCGTCCCGTCGATGTCGACTGCGAGCGGCGGCGCGGAGTCGGGTGCGGCCGGGCCGGACTCGTCCATGTGTCCGACTGGGTGCTGAGAGGCATGGACGTTGCGGTCCCGGGCCGGTGACACCGCCGGGCTGAGCCATCAGTATCAGTCCGTCAGCACCTCGTAGGCCTCGCGGACGCGCTTGAACTGCTCCTCGTCCCCGCCGTCTGTGTCCGGGTGAACCTCCTTAATTCGCCGGCGGTAGGCCTCACGTACTGTCCCCTCGTCGGCACCGGGGTCGAGGCCGAGGACGCCGTAGGCTTCCCGCGGGGTCGGGCTGTCGCGTGGCTGGGTCCCCGCCCGTGCGTGCCGTCCCGCCCGGCCTGCGCGCTGGCGGGCGCGACGGCGCTGTTCCCCGCGCGGCGGCGTCCACTCCTCGCGTGGCCCTGCGCCGAACCCGCCCCGCCCCGGGTCGGCGCCGTTCGTTGTGGCCTGGCGCTCGACGCCGCGGTAGATGCGGTTCAGCAGGCGCCCGGTCGCGTGGCTGTAGAGGACGTACGTGACGACGCCGAACACGGCTGCGAGGAGCACGAGCGCGGGGCTGTAGACGACGGCGCTGACCGCGAGGACCGCGGTCATCGCCCCGAAGGCCCCAGCCATACCGGTCACGAGCCGCTTGCGGTGCACGCGTCCTCTTTGGGGTTGAACCCCTGTAAGACCCCCGCCTCACCTGTCGTCGTCAGAGGATTCAAACGTCGGGGCGTGGTATGCTCTCTCATGAGCATCTCGAGCCCGTGTGAGATCTGCAACACTGCGGCGGTCAGACACACCTGCGATCGGTGCGGGAAGCTGGTCTGTGACCGGCACTTCGACGAGGACACCGGCCTCTGCGTCGAGTGTGCCGCCGAAGTCACGCGGGGCGACCGCGAGGACGTCCCCTCCGGGGAAGACACTCCCGACGGGGTGGACACCTACCGGTTCTAGCCCGAGGTCACGACGGGGTGGTCGAGATAGGCCCCGTCGTCGCTGGTGTTCCGCGCAGTCATCCGGGCAACGTCCCCGATCCCACCTGCAAAGGACTGCTGTATCGTCGCGAACGCCAGCCTGTACCAGCGCCTCGGCCCGCGAGAGCAGCTGCGACGAGCGCTGTCGGGAACGCGACTGGAGGTCGGACAGGACCGCCCTGACGGACCGGAGGCGGTCGTTGAACTGCCGCAGATCCGACGCCGCGCGCTCCAGTCGGCGGCTGGCCTCTCCGAAAACCTGCCAGACCGGGACTCCAGGTCGTCGATCCGCTGGACCTCCGCGCCATCGAGGTCCGACGCCCCCCGGTACCACCCGATCGCGGCGAACGTTTGTCGGGCATCGGCTCTCGATTCCACGGTTACCCGGCCACACCGGTCGCCCCGGTGACGGCGAGCCCCCGCAGGACCCCTCGCCGACGCAGTTCGCGCGCCATGGCCGGGTATTTGCGTTCCTGTGTAATTAGCTTTGGAGATTTCTCTACAGTCGGTACTGCTCGAGCTGTCGCTTGAGGCGCTTCGCCGCCTCGCCGGCCGCCTCGAAGTAGGCCCCGTCGCGTGCGTCCTCGCCCGCGAAGATGATCCCTCGCGAGGAGTTGACCAGCCCCACGGGCCTCTCGATGCCGGGCGGCGCGGCCAGGCCGTGCTCGACAGCGGCCTCCGCGTCCCCGCCCTGTGCGCCGACACCGGGGACGAGGAAGGGGACCTCGGGCACGAACTCGCGGACTTCGGCCAGCTCTTCGGGGGCGGTCGCGCCGACGACGAGACCGACGTTGCCGGCGTCGTTCCAGCGGTCCCCCAGGGCGGCGATCCGCTCGTAGACCGCCTCCCCGGAGGCGAGGTCGAGGTCCTGCAGGTCCGCGCCGCCGGCGTTCGAGGTGCGACAGAGGACGAACACGCCAGCGTCCTCGCGGCTCAGAAACGGCTCCAGCGCGTCCCGTCCGAGGTACGGGTTGACCGTGATCGCGTCCACGCCCAGCCCGTCGTCGTCGAGAATCCGCGCGTACTGTCGGGCGGTGTTTCCGATGTCGGCTCGCTTGGCGTCGAGCAGGACTGGCACGCCCTTCCCGTGTGCGTAGGCGACCGTCTCCCGGAGCGCCCGCCAGCCGTCGGGGTCCTCGTAGAAGGCGGCGTTCGGCTTGAAGCAGGCGGCGTGCTCGTGGGTCGCGTCGATGATCCGGCGGTTGAACGCCCACCGCGGGAGGTCCGCGCCAGTCACGGATTCGGGCAGGCGGCCGAGGTCAGGGTCGAGGCCCACCGAGACGACGCTGTCGACAGCCCCGATGCGGTCGGCGAGTCGCTCGAAGAAGCTCATCTGTCAGGCGGGTCGACGCGCCCGGCGAAGAACCTTTCGAGAGGGCTCCGGTCACGCCAGCCGTGGCGTCATCTCGAACCGGATCGTCCGGAGCACTGAAGCCGACAGCCCCGCAATCGGCTCCCGTGAGCCTCGCGGCGGTGGTCTTCGACCTCGATTACACGCTGGCCGTCCCGGAGCGGGACAGGCAGACGCTGCTGGACGAGGCCACTGCCGCGGCCGGCGTCCGCGACATCGACCGCCAGGAGTACCTCGACGCCCACGGGTCCGACCTCGCGAGCGAGACGCGCGCACCCATCTTCGACGCCCTGCTCGATGAAGGGAGCCCACAGGACGTGGCCCGCGCGTATCGGCGGGCAATCAACGACGCGCTCGTCCCCGTCGCGGGCGCAACCAACCTGGTCACCGACCTGCGCGAGCGGTACCACGTCGGCGTCCTGACCGACGGGCCGGTCCGCGCCCAGCGGAGCAAGCTCGAGGCGCTGGGCTGGACGGGCCTGTTCGACGGCGTCGTCGTCACGGGCGCGCTCCCGGCCGGCAAGCCCGACCCGCGGACGTTCGAGGCGATTCTCGACGAACTCGGAGCCGCCCCCGGGGAGACAGTTCACGTCGGCGATCACCCCGAGGCGGACGTCCGCGGCGCGGCCGAGGCGGGGCTCCTCGCAGTCCAGGTTCTCGACGGCCGGTACGACCGTGCCCCCCAGGCTGACGCCTACGTACAGCGCGAGGAGCTGGTCGCGGAGCTGCGGGACCGGCTCCTCCGGCAGGCGTCCCTGCCGTGACCGGGCAGATCAGCCCTGTGGAGCCAGCACCGCCCGGAGGGCGTCGACACCGCGCTTGACCGCGGCGCCACTCTCGAGGGGCAGGGCGATGGTGACGTCGTCTGGTCGCTCGACCGGCACAGGGGCGTCTGTGCCCTCCACGTCGTCGATATCGGCGTCCAGGCGAAGGCGCGCGTGTTCCGGGTAGACCGATACCGAGCCGATACGGGTTCCGCGGTACTCGACGGCGTATGCGATTGGGCCGTCGGGAGACGGCTCCACGTCGGGGTCGGCATCGGTGACGGCAACCTCGGCCAGCGGCCCCGTCTCCAGTCCGGTCAGCTCCGAGGCCAGCAGCTGTGCGATTCGCTCCCCGTCGTTCACGCGGTCCTCGACCATCAGATCTCCTCCCGTGCGCTCGCGGCGAGATCGGTCACGTCGACGCCCTGCCGGCGGGCGTAGAGGACGGCCGCAGCCTCGATGGTGAGCCCGAGGTCGGCCTGGATGCGGTTGATCGCCGCGACAGCCTCCTGTTTCTCGGCCCCCGATTCGACGACGGCGTCGAGGGCCCGCTCGAAGGTCGAGCGCCGGCGGAGCACCGACTCCTCGGGCGAGAAGCCGTCGGGGACCTCAACGCCACCCGGGTCGAAGGCGGCGACCACGTCGTCGTCCTCGCGGTCGAGCAGCCCCTCCCCGGCCGCGACGTCGACGAGGCGCTTTGCCTGGTCGGGGGAGAACCAGTCGCGATCGAGCGACAGCGCGACCACGAACTCGCTTTCGGACATACGCTCGACACCGCGCTGTCGGAAGGGCGCGGCGACGGCCCGGCGGAGGCTCATCGTCCGTGAGGGGACGGCGGCGACCCCTAAATCTGTCGAGGCCGTCTTCGAGAGGTTCAAGTAGCCGCTGGCACTCCACTCCCGTATGAAGTACCAGGGCCCGTCCATGCGAAAGCGCACCGGCGGCCGGCGGCGGCCGTCGAGCGACAAGAAGAAACACCAGCTCGGCTCGGAGCCGACCGAGACGCAGGTCGGCGAGGCGCGACTCAAGACGGTCGACGCCCGCGGCGGGGCACAGAAGGTCCGTGCCCTCACGACCGACACCGCGAGCGTCGCCGTCGACGGCGGGGTCGTCGCCGCCGAGATCGAGAACGTCGCCGAGAACCCGTCGAACCCCAACTACGCGCGCCGGAACATCATCACCAAGGGTGCGATCATAGAGACGAGCGAGGGGCGCGCACGGGTCACCTCGCGGCCGGGACAGGACGGACAGGTCAACGCCGTCCTCGTCGAGTAGC